>NZ_AZGM01000099.1 GCF_001435935.1 Limosilactobacillus panis DSM 6035 | reverse complement strand
CGTGTGAAACATGTGTTTGATGGGTATTTTGTGTATTTTTATGAATAAATCAGGTTAAATGATTAAAATTGAAAATGCTGACTTTCGCGCAGAAATTGACGAACACGGCGCACAGTTAACCCACCTGGTTAATAAAGAGGCCAACTTTGACTACATTTGGAATGGTAAGGAGTGGGGCAAGCACGCCCCGGTCCTGTTCCCGGCAATTGGTCGGTCCAACGATGACAAGTACGTTCTCGACGGCAAGACCTATGAAATGCCGCAGCATGGTTTCGTCAGTGACCAGGACTTAACGGTTACCTACCAAACGGAAAACGCGGTTACTTTGGAATTAAAAGCCAACGAGGCTACCAAGAAGTACTACCCGTTTGACTTTACCCTGGCAATCACCTTTACCCTGTTGAGTACAGGTTTGTCCCTGAGTTTCGCAGTCACCAATAACACTGACCGCCAGATGCCATACTCCATCGGTTCCCACCCGGCATTTAACGTGCCAATCAACGGGGTGGCTAAGTTTAACAACTACCGGGTTAAGTTTACCGGTATCGAGGGACCAATCAACGACTACGAAATTGTCAAGACTCCTAACCCGTACCGTACTGGTAAGGAAGAATTGCTGACCGCAAAGAATGAACTGGCCCTGAACTACGAAACCTTCAAGCCGGGTCTGCGGATCATCAGTAATCCGGGAATCAAGAGTATTAAGCTCTACTCACCACTAACCTCGCACGCGGTCGAGATGGACATCAGTCAGTTTAAGAACGTCTGCCTGTGGACGAAAGAAGACACGGACTGCGCATTCCTATGCATGGAACCGTTCAATGGCTTCCCCGACGTTCTCGGTGAACCAGTTGACTGGATGAAGAAGGAGGGCAACATTATCTTGCCTGCCCACGAAACCAAGGTATCCCAGTACGAAATGCACTTATCATAATTAAATTGCAAAAGGAGAAATTGAATTTATGTTACCAAAGTATGAAGCACTGAAAGCCGTTGAAAAGGCCGGCATTCTGGCAGTTGTCCGGGGCCGGAGTGAAGAAAATGCCTATAAGATCTCTAAGGCCAGCATCAAGGGTGGGGTCAAGGCCATCGAACTCGCCTTCACCTCCCCAAATGCTGACGTTACGATCAAGCACTTAAACGAAGAGTATGCTGAGGACCCCGAAGTTGTTGTGGGTGCCGGGACTGTTCTCGACCCCGCAACTGCCCGGATGGCCATGGTAGCGGGTGCCAAGTTCATTGTCAGCCCGTCCTACAATGAAGAAGTTGCCAAGCTTTGCAACCTCTACGCCGTTCCTTACATGCCCGGCTGCTTCACGCCAACCGAGGTTCAAACAGCCCTGATGACTGGCGCGGACGTGGTTAAGATTTTCCCTGGTGCTATTGCCGGTCAGAAGATGATTCCTGAACTGCAAGGACCATTCCCACAGGCAAACATCATGCCAAGTGGTGGGGTTTCCCTGGACAACATGAAGGACTGGTTCAAGGCCGGTGCCTTCTGTGTTGGTGCTGGTGGGAGCCTGGTTGGCCCTGGTGCTGATGGTGACTACGACCAAGTAACTGAAAACGCCAAGAAGTTCCACGAAGAACTGCTGCGGATTCGGAATGAGAAGTAAAAGGAGTTATGAATAATGAATAATTTCATTATTTTAGATGAACATGATTCCGTTGCGGTCGCTCTGCAGGACCTGCCGAAGGGAACGGTTTTAAAGACCGCCAACCACGGTAATGTAACCACCCTGGAAGACATCACCCGGGGCCACAAGATCGCCCTGGAGGACATCAAGAAGGGTGCCGACATCATCAAGTATGGTTACCCAATCGGTCACGCGACCCAGGACATCAAACGTGGGGAACATGTTCACATTCACAATATTGCAACGAACCTTTCTGGTGAGTTGGAATACAGCTACAAGCCAATTAAGATCACGACGAAGGTTGGCAAGGACGACCGGAAGTTCATGGGTTACAAGCGGCCAAACGGCAAAGTCGGTATCCGAAACGACCTTTACATTATCCCGGTTGTCGGCTCGGTTAGTGAACTGATTGACCCGCTGGTCACCCAGTTCAGGGCCCTGCACCCGGACAACGGTAACTTCGATAACGTCGTGCCCCTTAAGCACACCTACGGAATTGACACGCCCCAGGATAACTATAAACGGGCGCGGAAGATCCTCGTGGACGCGGCATTGCAACCAAATGCCGGGGCTGTCCTGATTTGTGGCCTGGGTTGTGCCGACGACGATGAACTGGCCCAAATGAAGGCCGCCCTTCAAGAGGCCAACGGGAGTATCGACCCCGACCGGATCAAGTTCTTATCATCCGCCGACAGTGATGACGAGATTACCGACGGCCTGGCAATGCTGGAAGAACTGAACGCGGCAGTCAAGGACGACCAGCGGACGCCACAACCTCTGAGTGAACTGAAGATTGGTTTGAAGTGTGGGGGCTCTGATGGGCTCTCTGGGGTAACCGCTAACCCGCTTTTTGGGCGGCTCTCCGACTTTGTTGCTGCTCAGGGTGGGACCACGGTCCTGTCCGAAGTTCCAGAAATGTTTGGTGCTGAGACAATCCTGATGTCCCGGGCCAAGGACGAAAAGACCTTTGACAAGACGGTCAACTTGATCAACAACTTTAAGGCCTACTTTGAACGCTTCCACCAGCCGATTTACGAGAACCCGTCACCGGGTAATAAGGCCGGGGGGATCTCAACCTTGGAAGATAAGTCGCTTGGCTGTACGCAGAAGTCCGGCACGTCTGCCGTTAACGATGTTCTGGAATACGGGGATAAGATCAAGACCAAGGGTCTGAACCTGCTTCAGGCACCTGGTAATGACCTTGTTTCCTCATCGGCCGAGGCTTCGGCGGACTGTCAGATGGTCCTGTTTACCACGGGGCGGGGGACACCGTTTGCTACCTACGTTCCAACGGTCAAAGTTTCTTCTAACTCCTATATCGCTAACCTCAAGCCGCGTTGGATCGATTTTGACGCCGGCCAGTTGATGAACGAATCGATGGATGACTTGGCAGCGAAGTTCATCCAGTACATCATCGACGTGGCCAGTGGCAAGAAGACCAACAATGAAAAGTATGATGTTCACGGAATCGCCATCTTCAAGACCGGCGTAACGGAATAGCATTTTGTATGTAATAACCTCAGGAAAAAGAAGCTGGGAAAAAAGCTTCAGAGTGCTCCGTAACTAGACACTAGGAGCACGCTTTTTTTCCGCGATTACTGTGTAATATTCGGAAAACTAAAAGAGGCTGGTGAGAAAACAAAGTTTTCTCCCAGCCTCCTTTTTCGACAATCATAATTTGATGACTATTTTTGCTGACTACCACTTGCCGGCTTGTCAGCGACCTTCTTGAGTTGGGCGTTGGTCTCCTTCAAGCGCGCATTCTCCTTTAACAGGCCCTTGACCTGGCCCTGAAGCTTTTGCAGTTGCTTGGGGTCAACCTTGCTAGCTCGCAACTCCTTGAGCTCCTTGTCTTGCTTCAGGTGAGTTGAGAAGGAGAGGAGGTAGATGATTAGGGCCCCGATTAAGAGGCAGACGAGGATTAAGAGAATTAATGGCATCTGGAACTTGGTAAACAGGAGGTTCACCGCCACGGATGCCGTGTTAGCGACTGCGAAAATGACAATGATAATAATTAGGATAATTGAAATAATAGTAGTTGATTGTTTCTTCAATGTTCTTCCCCCAAACTAAATTTACATTTATTGTATAACTTGTTTTGTTTGGCGCATAGCCTTAGAACACAGCTTTTGGTCGTTTTCAGAAGTTTTGGTATACTAATAGCGGTATTATTCCAGACTCCTCAAGGCCTGATTAGCGAGGTGGTGGGCCCCCGCATTTTGACTGTCGGAAACCCACTGGGTAACGACGGTCGGGAAGTGATCAATTAACTGGTTAAGGGTATCGAGTTGCGCTTGGTAATGTTTTGTATAATTTTTGCCAACCGCGTCACTAAGCAAGCGGCTATCGGTGTAGAATAAAACTGTTTGTTCGCTAGCAAAGTGATCACAAAGGTACTGGAAGCCAAACGTGGCGGCTGCAAATTCGCCGCTGTGGTTATCAGCTTTGGCAAGTGTTTTCGTCAGTTGGTACTGGTGGTGGTTGAAAAGGATCAGGACTCCTAAGCCGGTTGGCCCCGGGTTACCTTTTGTTGCCGCATCAGTATAAATTTTGATCATTAAAAATCACCTCATCGGAAGGATGTTTATCATAAATGGAAGAAGAAATACGCTATTTTTATCAACCGGACCTGACTGGGACCATCATTTCCTGGTGCTGGACCTTTATTATTTTCTTGGCGGGCCTGATCATCTGGTTGGAGATCACTCATTTTCAATGGATCACGGCCGTCCTATTCCTTATTTTTGCCGTCCTGGTTTTCTTAGAAATCAAGCGGCGGACCGTGGTGGTGACGCAAACTAAGATGACCTTTAGTCGTTTGTTGCAGAAAGACTACCTGGTAATTCCTCTAGCTGACATCCGCCAACCTCATTTTACTAAACATACGATGTCAATGACAGTCAATGGTGAGATCCTCAATTTTACCTTTACGAACAAGGCCATTCGTCGTTTGCAGGACTTGCTTGAACGTCAGGAAAAAGAAGGGGCCCGGTCATGATGGTGATTATTTCCTTCGTCCTGGTCCTTGTCCTGGTCGTTATTGACCAGCTAGTGAAGCACTGGGTGGTTGCTAGCGTGGCTTTAAACACCGCCCACCCTTTACTTCCCCACTTCTTGGCCCTGACGAACCTGCGAAATAACGGTGCCGCGTGGAGTATCTTAGAAGGGCAGCAGTGGTTCTTTTCACTGGTGACGGTAGTGGCTTTAGCAGTCATCCTCTACCTGTTCTACCGCTGGCGACATAACCCGCGCCTCCTGTTGCCATTGAGTTTTGTCCTGGCAGGGGCGGTTGGCAACTTTATCGACCGCATCCAGCAAGGCTACGTGGTTGACATGTTTGAAACCCTGTTTGTGAACTTTCCCGTCTTTAACGTGGCGGATTGCTGCCTGACGATTGGTGTTGTTTGGTTGGTTATTATCATCATTCGTGAGGAAGAGGAATAGTATGGAAGAGAATTTACGGTTAGTGGTTAAAGAGGGGATGACGGGGCGCATCGATAAGCAACTGGGTCACCACTTCAGCCAGTATTCCCGCTCACAGATTCAAAAATGGATCGGTGACGGTAACGTGAAGGTTAATGGGCACTCGGTCAAGCCTAAGCACAAGCTGGCGGTTGGTGACGAAGTGACCATCGCGCCAGAAAAGCCCCAGAAAATTGACCTGGAACCGGAAAATATTCCCCTCGACATCGTTTACGAAGACGATGATGTGGTGGTCGTAAACAAGCCCCAGGGAATGGTGGTCCACCCAGCACCGGGGCACCCTGACCACACCCTCGTTAACGCCCTTTTGTACCACTGCCCACTTTCGACGATCAACGGGGAATTTCGTCCCGGGATTGTTCACCGGATTGACAAGGATACCTCAGGCCTTTTGATGGTGGCCAAAAACGATATGGCTCACCGTTCCTTAGCTGCTCAATTAAAGGCCAAGACCAATAAGCGGGAGTATGTAGCGCTGGTTCACGGTGTTATTAAGGATGACCAGGGGACCATTGACGCGCCGATTGGGCGGTCAAGAAAGGACCGCAAGAAGCAGGCCATCGTTAGTGACGGGCGGCACGCGATCACCCATTTCAAGGTACTAAAGCGTTACCGTCACTACACCTTGGTTTCCTGCCGTTTGGAAACGGGCCGAACCCACCAGATTCGGGTTCACATGAAGTCAATTGGTCACCCCCTTGCTGGGGACCCCCTGTATGGTCCGCGGAAGACCCTTCCGGGGGCGGGCCAGTACCTTCACGCCCGGCTACTTGGTTTTAAGCACCCCCGAACGGGAAAAGAGATGGTGTTTACGACGCCACTGCCGGACTACTTTCAGAAAATGTTGGATAAGTTGGATAGGACGGATTCTAATTAACAGAAAGTACTAAGTCGTATATAATTGGAAGAGTGAATAAGTGAGCAAAAAGCAATTTGCTCAAGAGGGGGATTATTAATGGCATCACGATACCTCATATTTGAAGATGGGTCTATCTTTGCCGGCGATGGTTTTGGCGCCCCGGCTGTGACCTTTGGCGAAGTAGTTTTTAACACCAGCATGACTGGTTACCAGGAGATCATCACCAACCAAATCTACAATAATCAGATTTTGATTTTTACCCAGCCGAATATTGGGAGCTACGGGATTCAGCGTAACATCTACGAGACAATTGTCCCAACAATCAAGGGCGTTGTGGTTCGGTCGCTATTCAACGTGGCGACTAATAACGTCCGCCGGCTGACCCTAGACCAGTACTTAAAGCAGATGAATATTCCGGGAATCAGTAACGTTGACACCCGGGCAATTGTTCATAAGCTCCGTGCTGCCGGAAAACCGTTGAAGGGGAGCATTGTGCCTGTCCCTGATGACCACGCCTTTGACCAGCTCCACGCCACGGTCCTAACGAGCCAGCAGGTGGCTCAGGTGGCTACGCCCAAACCCTACCCGAATCCGGGAGTGGGGAAGAGTGTCGTCGTCATTGACTTCGGCCTGAAGAACGGGGTCCTGCGGCAACTGAGCCGGCGGAAGTGTAACGTCACCGTCCTGCCGTACACGGCGACAACGGATGAGATCCTCCGTCTAGACCCAGACGGGGTCGTCCTATCGACCGGCCCGGGTGACCCTAATAAGTTGAAGTCATCGGTCCTGAAGATTATTCGGGAGGTCGAAGCAAAGATACCCCTCTTTGCAATTGGACTGGGCCACGAGCTCTTTGCGATGGCGAACGGCGCCCAGGTCAAGCGCCTGCCGGTTGAGCACCACGGGATGAATCACCCCTTACACGAGATTGTAACGGACCACATTGTCTACGCGACCCAGGGTGGGGGCTTTCAGGTGGACCGGACAACGATTGACCGCTCCAAGCTCTTCATCACCTACGTTGATATGCTGGATAACAGTATCCAGGGCCTTCGTCACCGGCAGTACCCGGCGTTTTCCGTCCAGTTCTTCCCGGATGGGGCACCCGGCCCGGACGAGACAAATGGCCTGTTTGATGAATTTATTGAGATCATGAACCGGAGGGAGGCACAACGGTAATGACAAAAGAAGTTCGTTCCGTCCTGATTATCGGGGCCGGGGCCAATGACATCCAGCACGGGGATGAGCTCGATTCAGCCACCTACCAGGTAGCCACCGAATTTCACCAGCTAGGCATTCACACCATCCTCGTTGATGACAACCCGTTTTCGGTTAGCTTAGAAAGCAGCGACATCATTGACCATGCCTGTGTGGGCCCGCTGGAGGTCGACAACCTCATTCGAATCATTGACCAGTACAAGCCCCACGCCATCCTTCCGACCTTGGGGAACCGGCGGGCCTTTGAACTGGCCCAAAAACTGCTTGATAAGGGAATCATCCAGGAGAGAAATATCCGCCTGTTAGGTATTCCGGAAGGGACCATTCGACAGATCAACAACCCGGTCCTCCTCAGCCGGACCCTCCACGCCATGGATGCACCGACGAAGGCAATTGTTACCGTCAATACCTACCAGGATGCCTTGGAAGAGGCCCGCAAGATTGGCTACCCGGTTATTATCCGGTCGGTCCTTCCCAAGAGCAGCAGCACTCGGCAAATTGTCCATGACCAGCGGGAGTTGGCGACGGCCGTCCAGAAGTGCTTAAAGCAGTCGCGAGCCGACCAGGTCTTTGTTCAGCAGAGCTTGGCGGGATTTAAGGAAATTGAGGTGGTTGTCCAGCGCGACCAGTCGGGGACGATGATGATGCTTTCGATGGTTGAAGATATGGACCCAATTGGTATTCACGCCGGCGACTCGATTGCCTTTAACCCCCCGCAGACGCTCCTGGATCGGCAAATCCAGGACATGCGGGATACTGCCTTTGCGATTACCCGTAAGTTACGGATTGTGGGGGTCAACCACGTCCAATTTGCCCTTAACCCGGAAAACGATAAGTTCTACGTAATCAAGAACAGTGCCTATTTCGACCGGATGACGGCCTTTGTTGCCCAGTCCACTGGATACCCAATTGCAAAGGTCTGTGCCCAACTATATGCGGGCAAGCTTCTTCGCAATATTGACTTGGGGGCAGACTACGTTAATCACGCCGCCCTAGTCGAACCGACAATGGACCATATCGCGGCTCGGGTCCCGATGTGGGGCTTTGATGCGGTTCCCGAGGCCGACCAGCAGCTAACGACCGAGAAAAAGTCGGTGGGGACGGCCTTTGGGATTGGCCGCAGCCCGATTGAGGCCCTGTTTAAGGCAATTGAGTCCCGCTATAAGGAACCAACCGACTTCCACCTGTTAGCCCAGGAGAAGCTCTCTGATGATGAACTCGTAATGAAGCTTGTCCACCCGGCTGCGGGACGAATCTTTGTCCTAATTGAGGCGATGAAGCGGGGCTATTCGGTCGATGAACTCGCCGAAATGACGAAGATCGACCCCTTCTACTTTGACCAGCTCAACCGGATGCGGCTCCTGATTGAAGAGGTTGTTAGTCACCCCCAGAAGGAGCCGGTGTTAATCAAGGCCAAGTACAACGGCCTCAGCAACCAACTGATTGCCCGCCTGTGGAAGACAACTCCAGAGCAGGTCTACCAGATGTATGAGGACCACAAGTTGATGACTAAGTATAAGGAGATTGAGCCCTCAGGTGGGGAGTTTACCCAGCATACCGGGAGCTTCTATTCTGCCCTTGAGTTTGAAAACGAGGCCACCAAAACGGCCCAGCCCAGTGCGGTGATTATCGGGACTGGTGGCCTACGGCTGGGGATGAGCAACGCCGGGGACTACTTTGTCGCCATGCTTATGCGGCAATTAAAGGCCGACCACTTCCACACGGTAGTGGTCAATTCCAACCCCAGTTCGGTTACTCTGAGCTACTCGTTGGCTGACAAGCGCTACATTGAGCCGGCCACGACGGAAAACATCCTGCAGATCCTGCGAATTGAGCAACCGCAGTTCCTGTTTGTGCCTGCCAGTTACAGTGAACTCTTGACCGCACTGAAGCAGGACCAAGTTGAAAGCCAGCACGTGGTGATCCCGGATGATGACCTGTCAATGTTGGACGACTATTCTAACCAGCTCGTTTCCTTCAACTTTCTCTACGATGGCAAGTATGCCTACCCACTGGGAACGATCACCAACCTGCTCTCCGTCGACCAGCTGGAATACGAATCAACAGCTATCCGCTATCCGGCGGAGCTGGCCAATGTCGATAACCAGAAGTTGAATGATCAAAGCATGGCAGCCATTGCGGGGCAGTCTGGTCCAGGCCTTTTCCAGGTAATTTTTGAAAAACAGGCAAGCGGCGGCTTTAAGAAGGTCGGTGTTCAGCCGATGCCACTACCGGAAATTGCCTTTTTGGCCAAGGCCTTGGGGCTAAACCTCACCGCTATTTTGACCCAGATCCTTACCGGACGGGCACAGAGTGCGGATATTAATGAGTTCTTGAAACACGAGGGCCCATCTGGCAGTGCTACATACCGGGCAACTTTCCCATTCAAGGCGCTCCATGTTAAAGACGGTGTCCCGGCGGTTGAGAAGATTATCGGCGCCCGGATGCAGTTTATATAGAAAATAAAATTAGGTACTGATGCTCTTTACAGAGCACGGTGCCTAATTTTTTGTTAATATCTGAAACTTGAAAGTATGAAGACAGACTGATCCCTTGGTATCACAGGGCATAT
>NZ_AZGM01000098.1 GCF_001435935.1 Limosilactobacillus panis DSM 6035 | reverse complement strand
CTTACGACTAGCAATGGAGAATAACGGAATCGAACCGATGACCTCCTGCTTGCAAAGCAGGTGCTCTCCCAGCTGAGCTAATTCCCCAAAATATATGGGCCTAAATGGACTTGAACCATCGACCTCACGCTTATCAGGCGTGCGCTCTAAACCAACTGAGCTATAGGCCCAAATAAGCGTCATGTGTTTTGAAAGGTAAACCTCTCAAAACTAAACAAAGTTTCAACTAATGTGTAGGTTCCGTTTTATTCCTTAGAAAGGAGGTGATCCAGCCGCAGGTTCTCC
>NZ_AZGM01000097.1 GCF_001435935.1 Limosilactobacillus panis DSM 6035 | reverse complement strand
TACGGCCCATAGTGGACTTTCACCACCTAGCTAATACCCATGCCGGGCGCACTAAACAGGTAAAGGGCTGGGGAGAAGGTAAATTTCCCCAGCCCTTTACTTGAATATTACAAAGGTAATCGCCAAAAACGCGCGTTAATGTTTCCCCCACCCATTTAATCACGCCGCAGGTAGAGACGATCGACCACGTGACCGTGGGTCTTGTGGAGGATCAGGTTAGCCCGGGTCTTTGTTGGGAGGATAAAGTCTTTGAGGTTTGGCAGGTCAACAGTTTGCCAAACTTCTTTGGCCATCTTAAAGGCATCATCCCGGTTTCCTTTTGAATACGGATAGTAGTAATTAGACGGGTCCGTAAAGGCCGTCTTTAACAGGAGGTCAAAGCGTTGCAGATACCAACATTCAATCAGGTCTGGATCCGCATCAACATAGATTGACCAGTCAAAGTAGTCACTGACGTACAGACGCTGGTTGGTTGGCAATTGCAAGGTGTTAATCCCCTCAACAATCAAGATATCAGGGCGGTCAATTACCAGCGGTTTATCTGGCTGAACATCATAAACCTGGTGCGAGTAAGTCGGCGCCTTAACAACCGGCTCCCCGGCCTTGACGTCGTTTAAAAACTTCAAAAGCTTTTCCATATCATACGATTCGGGAAAACCTTTACGGTCCATTATACCCCGTCGCTTCAGCTCTGCATTTGAATACAGAAAACCGTCCGTAGTCATCAATTCCACCCGCTTATCGGGAAGGAGCTTATTTAAAAGGATACTAAGCAAACGAGCAATCGTACTTTTGCCAACTGCCACCGAGCCGGCAATTCCAATAATATAGGGTACCCGCCGGACCGGTTGGCGCAAGAAATTGGCCTTTTGCATCTGCCATTCCAAAAAGTTCTGGTAGTGGAGTTGCAGAAGCTTAATCAGCGGCAAGTAAACATCCTTGACGTCCTCAATTGAGATGCGGTCGTTTAACGACTTAATATCATCCAAATTTTCTTGGTTTAAGCGAACCGTATCAGCCGGGAAAAAGGCGTGCCATGTCTGCCGGTCAAATTGTTCGTAGTTCATCCATTCATCCATTATTAATATTCCTTTGATTGTCGTTATGTAAACGGTTACTATTCTATCACACTTAGTGAGGAACGGTAACCTACTCATCAATAATTATAAGACAAGAAGCCGGCAACTAGTATAAAAACACACTAGTTGCCGGCTGGGGAATATATTAGCGGGAGTTATTCTTAATTTTCCGCATTTGGCAGTTGGAAGGTCGAAGCGTCAACCTTAGCGGGGTCACCCTTCCGGCCCGGCTTCATTTCAACTAAGCCCAGCTTGATTGCGCCGACTGGGCAAACCAGGGCACAGAGTTGACAACCGACACACTTGCTCTTATCAAAGGTTGGCAGGCGCTTATCGTCATCCCAGCCCATTGCTTGGTGGGCACCATCTTGACAGGAGATGAAGCAACGACCACAACCGATGCACTTATCCCAATCAATCTTTGGGTAAACCTTGTAGTCACGGTCCAGTTGGTTAGTTGGCAGGATGTTCTTGTTAGCAATCCCAACCAAATCCTTCAAGTGGTCAACGCCCTGTTCATCCATGTAGTGCATTAACCCGTTTGTCAGGTCATCGATAATTCGGTAACCATACTGCATAATGGCGGTCGTAACTTGCAGGGTCGAAGCCCCAAGCAGGATAAACTCGGCGGCATCTTCCCAGGTTTCAATCCCACCAATACCGGAAACAGGCAGTTGCTCCAGCCCGGCAGCGGAACGAATCTGTTGCAAGAACCGGAGGGCGATTGGCTTAACAGCTTTACCAGATAAGCCAGAAACGGCTGATTTACCATTGATACTTGGCAAAGCAACCTTGTTGTCTAAATCAATATCGGTAATGGACTTTACGGTGTTAATGGATGAAACACCGTCAGCGCCACCTTCAAGGCAGGCTTTAACAACCGGAATCATTGTCATGATGTTTGGCGTCATCTTGGCCAATACTGGCAGGTTAGTCCCTTTCTTAACGGCTTCACAGTTGGTCTTACATAATTCAGGGTTCGTACCAACATCGGACCCCATCGTGTGGGAAGTCATCTGTGGGCATGAGAAGTTCAATTCAATCATGTCCGCGCCGGCTTCGGTAACCAGCTTAGCCAGGTTGGTCCAGTCTTGCGGGGTTTCACCCATAATAGAGGCAATCAAAACCTTGTCTGGGTATTCCTTCTTCAGACGGCGCATGTCAGCCAGGTCTTGTGCCATTGGGTGCTCAGCCAGCTGTTCCATGTTCTTGAAGGCCACGAATGGTGTGTCTTCCTTGGTCAGTTGTGAGAATCTTGGTGATACTTCATCAATAACGAAGTGGTCTGGTGATAAGGTCTTGTAGACAATCCCACCCCAGCCAGCATCGTAGGCGTTCTTACACATTTCATAACAGTTGCCAACTGGTGAAGATGACAAGCAGAATGGGTTCTCAAAATGAACACCTAAAGAGTCAATTGACAAGTCTTTTTTAATCATTGTCTTGTCCTCCTAACACACGATCGATTTCTTCGGCAACTTCCTTACCCTTTTGAACGGCGTAAACAACGGTCTTGTCACCATCGACAATATCACCAGTTGCGAATACCTTCGGGTCCTTAGTGTGGAAGCGTACTTTTCGGAATGGAATCTCATTATGCTGAATGTCAATGTTCAAACCATCGGCATCAACCTTTTGACCAATGGCTAAGATGATCTTATCAGCGGTAATCGTCATTTCACTATCAATCTTACGGTGCTTAAAGGTAACCTTGTTTTGACGTACATCGGTTGGCACATAGCCATCAACGATCGTAACGCCTTCTTTTTGGGCCCCTTCAAGTTCCTTCTTGGAAGCCTTAAATTCAGAGAATTCTTCGTATACCATGTCGGTAACGTGGGTGACACCCAGCTTCTTCAGGGTTGTGACAACGTCCATCGCCACGTCACCACCACCGATAACCAGAACGTTGTCTGGCAGGTCGTCAAGCTTACCCTTGTTTTCCTTGGCACGGGCCAAGAAGGAAATAGCGGATTCCGTGCAGATGTTATGTTCAAACATCGGAATCGTCTTGGCAGCACTAGCACCGATGGCCACGATAACGGCATCGTACTTAGCCTTCAGGTCGTCCATGGTGATGTCCTTACCCACGGCAACGTTGTACTTGATGTTGGACCCGAGGTTAACGATCCGTTGAACTTCGTAGTCAACGATGGCTTCTGGCAGGCGGTATTCAGGAATTCCGTAAGTCAGGTAACCACCGGCCTTGGCGTTCTTTTCGTAGATGTCAACGCCGTAGCCCTTTTGCCGTAAGGTAGCGGCGGCTTGCAGCCCGGCAGGACCACTCCCAATGATGGCAACGTTCATGCCGTTTTCCTTGCCGGCGTGAAGGATCTGCATGTTTTCCTTCCGTTCCATGTCGGTAACGTAGCGTTGAATCCCACCGATGTCGATTGGGCCATCAATCTTCGCACGGGTACATGCACTTTCACAGTAACGTTCAGTTGGGCAAACCCGGGCACAAATAGCACCGAGGGCGTTATTTTCCCGAATAGTTTCGGCCGCCCCTTTAACGTTGCGGAAACGAACACTCCGAATAAACTTAGCAGGATTGGTGTGAGCTGGGCATGCCTTAGAACAAGGTGCGTCTTCACACAGTAAGCACCGTGCTGCTTCTTGCATCACGGTGGTCATTGTGTAGCCTTTAGGCTCTGTTTCATATTTTGAAGTCATTGAAATTGCCTCCTCTAGGTTACAACTTCGTAATCTGAACTTAGTGAACATTATCACTTGATAGTTATATAATAGCGGTTTCATTTAGTAAGTACAATGGAATTTGTCTAATTCTTTTTTATTCTATTTTTCGTAATAATCACTATATAATATTGGAATAAGAACCAGTATTTTAGCAATATTTTCTATCATTTCGTTTTTATTCACGTATTCAGGAACGCAAAGCTCACCACAACGTTAATTGCGTTACCACATACCATCTCCAGTACACCCTGCGGCATATTCACCGGCTGTATCGGGAGTTCTTCGATAGCTTAGTGCCGACTTCACAGCCAGTACGCTAGCGATGACCGACATTGTCAACTACTAGGTCCAAAGTAACGGGCCGGGAAACGTAGCGGCGTTTAAAATCAATTGTCACTCGAAAAGGCCCTTGAGTAAATGGCATCCACCAAAGAACAATGGTAACTAGACGCAAAATGGCGGGCACGTGCTTTTACTTGGTATTATTGCGGCCATTCCAACGATCATCATTGCTGGGCCGGTCTTTAACTGGTTCCTCCACAAAGTCTACCCTCAAGTATACCGGAAAAATATCGATATCTCGGTTCTTGGTGAATATAAGGAATTTAATCTCGACGAAACCCCTAAATTTGGTATTTCCGTCTTAACGGCCATGATGCCGGTTATTCTGATTGTCTTTGCGACGATCTGCTCATTCATTTTTTCTAAATCAAATCCGGTTAATGAATTTATCCAGTTCGTTGGGGCACCAGACCTTGCCATGCTACTTTCGTTAATCTTTGCCGTCTTTACAATGGGACTCCACCGGAACAAGACAATGAACCAAATTTCTGATACGATGGTGGCTTCCATCAAGCAAATCTCCGTGATGCTGCTAATCATTGGTGGTGGAAGGGCCTTCAAACAAGTCTTAGTTGATGGTGGTATTTCCAAATACATCTCAACCCTGTTTGCCCAAACCAACATCTCACCAATTCTGGCTGCTTGGCTAATCACTGCCCTGCTCCGGGTATCGCTGGGTTCCTCAACAGTGGCTGCCATGACTGCCGCTGGTCTCGTGGCCCCAATGGCCCATCAATTCGGCTCTAACTCCGCCATGGCTGCTCTGATGGTACTAAGTGTTGGTGCTGGTTCCGTCTTCTGTGACCACGTCAATGACGCCGGCTTCTGGATGATCAAGGAATACTTTGGTCTTTCTCTTAAAGAAACCCTCCTTCCCTGGTCAACCTTAACCTCTGTCCTGGCACTGGCGGGACTTGGTTCGGTTTATGCTATCTCATTGTTTGTTTAATTCGGCTACATATAAACCACTGTAAATAACCTTCAATAAGATAATAGCTACACATTTTTGATTAAGCTATTATCTTATTGAAGGTTATTATGATGCGTTATAGTATCAAACCTTTGCAAATATCCATTAAATACTATTGGAAATTAAAATCTATTGCAGTTTCCCCGCCATCTAATGGTATCCTAGTAATAGTAACTTTTAAGGATGATGAAAAATGAACCAGCGTGTAACCATTGGCGACGTTACTAAAGTGGCCGGCGTTTCCGGTACAACAGTTTCACGGATTATTAATGGCCACTATGAAAAAATGCGCCTTGCTACTCGTCAGCGGGTCGAAGCCGTTATTAAAGAACTCCATTTTATACCAACCGCCTCTGCACAACGTCTTCGCCAAAGGCAAGGCCACGTAATCGGCGTTTTAGTTGGTGACATTGCTAACCCCTTTTCATTCCTCCTCGCCAAGGGGATCGATGACATACTTAAGCAAGCCGGCTACGATATTTTATTAATGAATACGAACAACTCCCTTGAGACCGAAAAGCGGGCTTTACAACGCCTTTACCAGCAGCAAGTTGACGGAATCATCGTTCAACCAAACTCAGGGCACTTTAGCCAATTTAGTGGACTATTAAGAGCCCAGATACCACTGGAAATTGTTGACCGGGAAGTGTGGGACCTCCCCGCCAGCGTCGGCACAGTCACCAGTGCCAATCAAGATGCCTGTTACCAACTGGGCCGCATCTTGCTTAACCATGGCTACCATAATATTCTTGCCATCAGTGCTCACTTTGCAGAAGCTTCTGGCCAAATTCCACGCATTGCGGGCCTTGAGACGGCTGCAAATGACTTCGGTCTTTCCTACCATAATATCGAAACGCGGGGCCATGGTCGTGATTGGCTTGCGCGCACGTTTACCCACCAATTAGCCCAACTAAGCGGGCGGACCGCCGTCATCTCATTAATGGGCCCCGTTCTCTTTGATCTCTTGAGTATTTTTAAAAAACACCATTTAACCTTTCCTCAGGATTTCGGTCTGGTCAGCTTTGATGACTGGGAATGGTCGCAGTATGTTGGGGATGGGATCTTCCTTTTGAAGCAGGATATGGAGTTGATGGGTAACTATGCGGCTAAGTGCTTGCTCAAATCAATGGCCACCATTCCACCAGCGGCACAACGCTTTTGCCCGTTGAAACCGTCTTTCGCCCCTCAATTTAACTTCTCAATCAATTACTAAAAGGAGTAACAATAATTATGGCAGATAAGCTTACCCACTTTAATGACCAGGACCGGGCCCGCATGGTTGACGTGACCGCTAAAAAGGTGACGGCGCGCTTTGCTCGAGCAACCGGTCAGATTCATATGCACCCGACTACCCTCCAGCAAATTACCGCTGGCCACATTAAAAAAGGCGACGTCCTGGCCGTCGCCCAAGTGTCCGGAATTATGGCGGCAAAACGGACCGCCGAATTAATCCCCATGTGCCACTTGATTCCTTTGACCGGGGTCGACATTCATTTTCATGACAATGGTCATGATACGATTACTGCTGATGCAGTAGTTAAGACGAAGCATGTCACCGGCGTGGAAATTGAAGCACTATTAGCTATTCAAACCACCTTATTAACAATTTATGACATGTGTAAAGCGATTGACCGGGGAATGGTTATTGATGATGTTCACCTAGTCGAAAAAGACGGTGGCAAAAGTGGCCACTTCATTTTTGCCCAACCAGATAACTAGTCTATAAAAAAGAGGACCACCAAGATGCAATTTTGGGTACTGGTAGTCCTCTTTTCATTATTTACTACGAGTGAATGCCAAGGGCAATCTTTGCGTAGCGGGTCATCATATCTGGATTCCACTGTGGCTGCCAAACGAGATCAATCTTACACTTGTTGACCCCTTTGACCGCAAGGGTTTGTTCAATTATTTGCTGACTTAACATATTGCTAACCGGACATCCCATGGTAGTTAACGTCATCTTAATCACACATAAACATTGTTTATTAACATGAACATCATAAATCAATCCTAAGTTAACAATATCGACGCCTAACTCTGGATCAATTACAGATTGCAAAGCGGTCATGACCCGGTTTTCAACCGGTGAAAATGGTGCGCCAGTATTTTGATCTGCTGCCATAATATTAACCACCAATTTGACTCATATGCCGCCAGGTCGGCGCAGGACTAATAATCTGCTGGGGATTTTTCATCGCCATCTGATGATTGAGCGGCTTGTTGTCTAACGCCGTTTGAACAACGTGTTTAAACGCCGTAAAATCATTTATCATTGGACGAATATTTAGCTCTTCGTTCCAATATAAACAGGCTTTAACGTATCCATCTGCAGTAATTCTAATTCGATCACACGACTTGCAGAACCGTTCAGAGATGGGATGAATTAGCCCAAAGCTTCCCTGGTAGCCGGCAATCTGGTAGTTATCTGCAGGCCCATTACCCGGTAACGTTAACGGTGAATATTTAAGTCCGGCCCGGTGACATTCATCAAAGATGTGCGTTAATGGCACATATTCCTGTTGCCAATCACTAATCTCTTGACCAATAGGCATATACTCAATAAAGCGCACATTAATTTTATGATCCTTCGTGTAGTTGATAAAGTCCATTATCTCCTGATCGTTTTCTCCCCGGACGACGACTGTATTGATCTTGATGATCTTAAAGTTTTCCCGCTCAGCTGCCGCAATTCCTTGAAGAACGTGCTTAATATTACCACCACGGGTCATTTTCTTATAAACCTCAGGGTCAAAGGTGTCTAATGAAATATTTAGCCGATCTAATCCTGCTTCTTTAAGGTCTTTTGCTTGGTACTTAAGGGCGGTACCGTTAGTTGTAGCTGAAATATCAGTTATTTCTGGAATTTGCCGAATTCGGTAGATAATCGTAGCTAAATCCCTCCGCAGCAATGGCTCGCCACCAGTCAAGCGCACCTTTGTAACCCCTAATCGGGCAAAATTTTGGACTAATTGGACAATCTCGTCCTGACTCATAATCTTATCTTGGGAGAAAAAGTCTAATCCGGCCGCGGGCATACAATAAACACACCGTAAGTTACACCGGTCAGTTACCGAAAGCCGAAGATAATCAATTTTTCGTTGAAAATGATCATAAAGCTGCTCCATTAACATCCACCTCATTATCGTAATAACATCTGCCTATATTAATTATTAATGATCCTACGAGATAATTAAATTGGCTTTTCCCCTGAATTTTATTTTGCACCGTTAAATCGAGTAGGAGGTGATTGATTAGTTCAATTACCGACCTCTCACACCACCGTACGTACGGTTCCGTATACGGCGGTTCGACAATTTAATCACTTTTGAATTGACTGGAGCGTCTTGGACATATTTTTATTAGTCCAAGGTGCTCCAGTTCTCTATTTGTTAGAGAATAATTTAGTGTCTTACTGTGTGCAGTTCGCCAGTAGCCCCTCCGGGTACTAGCAAAGACGAACGCATCATGATAAGACAAACCTGACTTCTGTAAATGTACAACTTTAGTTTTGAATTTCTTCCATTGTTTCCAGATGTATTGCCTTATTCGTGCTCTTAACCATTGGTCAAGGCGATGAATAAAATTGGTCAACTTCCCGATTGAGTAATACTGAAGCCAGCCACGCATCTTTTGGTGGATTTCTTCAAACATCTTAGTAAGAGAAACACCCCGATTGCGCTTAGTTAGAAGCCTCAATGCTTGTTTTACTCGTTGTTGTGATTGCTTGGCTGGTCGGGCATAAGCACCATTACGGTCTACACCGAGTGAGAAGCCAAGAAACTTCAACCTTAAGGGACTACCAACTTTGGTTTTATCTGGATTAACTTTAACTTTCAATCGCTTTTCAAGAAACTGAGTAATACTACGCATTACTCGTTCTCCAGCCCGCTGACTTTTAACATAGATGTTACAATCGTCCGCGTAACGCACAAATTGGTGACCACGTCTGGTCAACTCTTTGTCCAACTCATTTAAATAAACATTCGCTAATAATGGTGATAACGGTCCTCCTTGCGGAGTTCCTTTGTCGCTCCTAGCGAACAGTCCATGGTCCAAGACTCCGCTAGTCAAAAACTTGCGGACAAGTCTTAGCGTCCATGGGTCATCAATATATTGTTGGAGGTATTTAATCATCAAATCATGGTTGACATTATCAAAATAGGCCTTAAGGTCTAAATCGACCACCCGTCGATAACCTTGATTATATAGTTTAACTACCTTTGCGATTGCGTCTTGAACTCCACGATGAGGGCGGAAACCAAAACTATTGTCAGAGAAAACACACTCAAAGATGGGCATGAGTGCCTGGGCAACTGCTTGTTGGACCATGCGGTCCACTACTGTTGGTATCCCTAGTTTTCTCACTCCACCGTTGGGCTTGGAAATTTCTACTCGTTTAACCGGTGCTGGCTTATAATTGCCCTCACGTAGGTTGGTGATTAACTTCGTTTTATTTTCCCTGAGGTAGGGCAGAAGGTCATTGACAGTCATATCGTCAACGCCCGCTGCTCCTTTGTTTCTCTTAACTCTCAAATAAGCCTGATTAAGGTTATTGCGATCCAAGACTTGGTCTTGGATAGTGACACTCATACCTTTACCTTCACCATAATCGGT
>NZ_AZGM01000096.1 GCF_001435935.1 Limosilactobacillus panis DSM 6035 | reverse complement strand
TGTTCGGGAGCCTCAACCGCCACTTGTAATGACAGATAGTAGCGGCCAGTGGGCTCGAGACAAACCGTATAGCACTTAATCTTGCCATTAGCTAACCGGGTTGTTTTGCTGGTGCGGATACTGCCCAGCTTAGGCAATCTCACCCGCCGTTTAGCAAGCACCCGACAAACTGACCGCCCCGTATAAGCTTGGCGAATAGCACGACGCGATTTAAAACGTGGGTAACCGCCCCGATGTTTAAATAACATCTTAAAAGC
>NZ_AZGM01000095.1 GCF_001435935.1 Limosilactobacillus panis DSM 6035 | reverse complement strand
CAAGTTATAAAGGGGATCAAACTTCGCCTATATCCCAATGCCCAGCAAAGGGAACAATTGTGGCAGATGTTTGGTAACGACCGCTTCGTTTGGAACCAAATGTTGGCAATGGCCAAGGAGCGGTATCAAAATAATCCTAGTAGTCACTTTGTCAATGAATACGGGATGAATTATCTACTGAAGAGACTCAAACAGGAATACCCATTTCTTAGGGCTAGTGACTCAACTAATTTTCTAGTGGTTAATCACAACCTCGCCCAAGCCTTTAAGATGCTATTTAAACATCGGGGCGGTTACCCACGTTTTAAATCGCGTCGAGCTATTCGGCAA
>NZ_AZGM01000094.1 GCF_001435935.1 Limosilactobacillus panis DSM 6035 | reverse complement strand
CCAAAAAAGCCAATAACCACACGCCTTTGGCGTGATTATTAGCTTTCAAGTTTCAGATTTTTTATTAAAAAAGTGTTGACGAATTGCTTGGACCTTGGTATATTATTACTTGCTGTTGCGAAGTTGTTATTTTCTTAACAAATTATTTTCAAAACAGTTGTTGACAGAGATTTGGTTCTTTGTTATCATATAAAAGTTGTCTCACGAGAGACTGATTGATTAACTGATTTAATCGTTTGATTGAAAAAGTTATTGACTGTTTACTGATGAGATGATATAATTTAAAAGCTGTTTAATGCAGCTTGGTAGACCTTTGAAAACTGAATAAAGTTTCGACGAATCAAATGTGTAGGGTCTTTAATCACTTCGGTGATTGGAGCAAAAACATTTGCGAAGTCAATTCGCTTAATTAATTTGAATTAGAGCTATTCAAGTTC
>NZ_AZGM01000093.1 GCF_001435935.1 Limosilactobacillus panis DSM 6035 | reverse complement strand
CACATTTGATTCGTCGAAACTTTGTTCAGTTTTCAAAGGTCTACCAGTTAGCTAACCAAGCAGTTAACTAACATTTAGTATTTTATCAAATCTGCTCATCAAAGTCAACAACTAATTTTAATTAGTTAAGTTAGCTTGTTAACAAGCAGCTTTTATAATATATCATGTTGTCCAGAAGCTGTCAATTATTATTTTGATTTAATCAGCTTGTAAGAAATCAAACTCTTGCTGACAACGTTAATTACTATACAAGACTTAGTATTAAGTGTCAACAACAAATTAAAAGTAAAATGGATTCCCAAAATCATACAAATGAACAATATTACTGAGACATAGCAGACAATTTGATTTATTCACCAAATTTCCCAGTTGTTGCTCATCTCCAATGATAAATATCGGCTGAATTACGAACTATCACCTGTAACTGCTTTGTTTAATAAATATTACAATTATACTAATTTTCCCCTTCCTATCTTAACAAACACCGAATTACTTGCTAAACTTCATCATTGTTATATGAAACAACTACAACTAAAGGAGAATTTAAGTGGCAACTTTAATCGATTTCATACTTCACATCGACGTCCACATTGTGCAAATCGTTAACCAATTTGGTGGATGGACCTACCTAATATTATTAGCAATCGTATTCATTGAAACAGGGGCCGTCGTCTTACCCTTCCTACCTGGTGACTCACTCCTCTTTGCTGCAAGCGCAATAGCAGCCGACCCCAGATACCATTTGAACATATGGATCTTCAGTATCTTATTCTTCCTTGCCTGCCTAGCTGGTGACTCACTTAACTTCTTAATTGGCCATAAAATCGGTAAGGGATTATCCAATCACTCCCTCTTCGGCCGTTTAATAAACAAAGAGAGCCTTGCCAAGTCAGAAGCCTTCTTTGAAAAGCACGGAGCCCCAGCAATTATTTTGGCTCGTTTCATGCCAATAATTCGGACGTTTGCACCATTTGCAGCCGCTGGCTCCGGCTTTGCCTACCGCCGTTTCATTCCATACAGCTTAATCGGCTGCTTTTCATGGGTACTTCTCTGTTGCGCATCGGGTTACTTCTTCGGCAACCTCCCCTTTGTGCAAGAACACTTCTCTTTAATTATTCTGGCAATTATATTTGTAACCCTGTTACCAGCAATCATCGGCTTCTGCCGTTCAAAGTTCCAAAAAGCGCCAGGAAACATAGATCCCGCCCCAGAGTACGAGGAGGAAAGTAAAGAATAACCCTCCCCATAAAAGAAATACGTGGGTAAAGAAATTCACCGGAAGCATTAAGATAATTGGATCGGAATTAGCTTTAAAAACCCAATCATGATTAGCAAAAATTAGATAATGAAATCTAACGAAAAGCGTTGGAAAGTTAACGAACACCATCGTAAAGATAATTATCAATATGGTCATGATTACCTCCAACGGCTTCAATAGTTGCCAGGTCATTTTACCCCGACGAATCTTTCTTAAAAGGATAAATACTAAGCTACCACTAATGATCATCACAGCTTCATTCACTATCATGATTAACCGAACGTCTTTGAAATGACGGTAACCAACTTTTGATAGGGGAATGTGACGCAATAATAGTTGATGGTTGCCCAGATCTTGGAGGTACCAGAGCAAACGCAGGTAGTCATTACGCGCTGCTACGACGCTGAAGTTCCAGTGCGGATAATGGATGAACAATACTGATAGGTTAAGCGCAAGAAAAAGAGCAACGCTCATTGCCATCATGGTGTAAACCACGATGACGAGGGTTGCTCTTTTTTTACTTAGATATTTTCCACTCATCAAGTGACCTCACAGAATTTGTCGGCTGAACTGCTTCACTAGCAACCTCCGCGGGCTTAGAAAGTCCGGTATAGACCAACAGGCTATCCATTCCAACATTGATGGCAGCTTGAATATCAGTATGATAGTTATCACCAACCATCACCACTTCATCACGACTTAAGCCAACCTTTTGTAGTGCCATCTCCATTATTATTTTTTCTGGTTTACCAATCATCAGTGGCTTTTGTTGGGTTGCATATTCTACCAACTTAACAATTGAACCCGCTCCCGGGACCATCCCCCGTTCATTGGGTAAATTACTATCTGCATTCGTTCCAATAAACTTGGCACCATCCCTGATAAGCAATACGGCTGTTTCCAATTTAGCGTAGGTGACCTGCGAATCAAGACCAACAACCACAAAATCCGGCTGCTGATTGGTAATTTCAAAGCCACACGCCGCCAGGGCATCACGCAACCCACTTTCACCAACAATGTACACTTTTCTCTTCTCGCCAGCAATTCCATCAAGGTAGTCCGCAGTTGCGAGGGCCGTTGTGTAGACATTTTCTGGCTTAACATCAATGTTATGATTTTCCCGCAGGTTATTGGCAACAAACTCTGGTGACCGCGTACTGTTATTAGTAACGAACAGGATTGTCTTATCCGCCGCCTTTAACCGTTTAATGAAGCGGGCAGCTGCTGGTATTTGTTTTTTCCCCTTATAGGTTGTCCCGTCTAAGTCAATGAAATATCCTCGGTAGTTCTTACTCATTTGTGCTTTTTTGCTCCTTGTTTACGTTGACGAATAACAAACTTCTGCTGGTGCTTACCAGTTTTTACTCGTTCCGCGTGCTGATTTTTACGGTGCCGAACACTTGGCTGTTTAACTTTGCGCCGCCGTTCCTTTATTACTGGCCCCTTTTTGCTGGAATGGTTACGCCGTCTTCTGCGGTGATGGGGGTGCCCAACCTTAACATCTTCATTATGGATAATGAAATAGGCACAGCCAAAGTTACAATCCTCAAAAAGGTAATCTTCAATCGTTTCAACGCTTTTCTCAGGAGTAAAACCCGGATTTTCTTTTGCATAAAATCCCTTCAGCCTTAACTGGTCGTAACCCCAATCACCAACAATATAGTCATACTTACTTAATACCGAACTGAAACGCTTAGCTAGTTCTGTTGGATTAAAGCCATCGCGATAATCCTTGACCAATTCATAGGGGTGACCATTCAATCGAAAATGGTTTTCGTCGTCACGCTCAATATGGTAGAGGTCGGCCCGCTGTTCTTCGCGCTGGTCAATATAATCTTGAATTTTCGCCCGATTCATTTGCTCACCTCCATCAATAGCTAATCTTAATTATCATAACATACATTCACCCTAATTTTGCTTAGCAAGGGCGGCCGTTTTTTGGGCAATTATTTCCTCCACTTCGGCAAAAGTTATCGGGGTCCCAAAAGCGGGTTGGGGATGGAGAAACGCCATTTCGGGTGCATCCACACCAACATTGATGTTTTCCTTAGTTGGTACGGAATAATGGTGAATATGACCATGGAGGTTAACAATCTGGGGAGCAATTCCTAGCATCATTGGATAATGGGTCAAATAGTATTGACGGTGGTCATATTTTAATAAAATGCCCACATCATGAAAGGTAAATTTTGCGTGCCCGTCGACCATAAAATTATGGGCGTCCAGATACTTGAATAGGGCCCGACTATCATGATTACCCTTCACTAATTCTAGTCGGCCATTGAGTTGGCAGAGCACTTCGTAAACCGCTTCGTATGATTTTCGAGGTGGTCGGGTAAAGTACAGGGCAATGTCGCCAAGATGGTAGACAATGTCATGCTCACCTACCCGGGCGTTCCAGTTATCAATAATGGTCTGATTCATCGTTGCCACATCCGGAAAGGGCCGTGGGGCGAAATTGTCAATCCCTAGCAAGTCACTATGGAAGAAATGGGTATCTGAGGTTACAAATTGCATATACTATCCTCCTTAAAAAAAGAGGAACCGCATCCCCGGTTCCTCTTTTTTTATGTTTTTAACGATTAGTTTGCTTGTTCTTTCTTCAACCGTTCAATATCACGAACAATCATCAGCTCTTCGTTAGTTGGAATTAACAAGGTCTTGACCTTAGCATCAGGAGCCGACAAGTCACGCTGAACACCGTGGCACTTGTTCTTTTCTTGGTCAATCTTAATACCGAAGCAATCCATGTTGTCGGTAATCAGCTTCCGTACCGGAATACTGTTTTCACCAACACCAGCAGTGAAGACAATCGCATCAACACCATCCATTTCAGCAATGTAAGCACCGAGGTAACGCTTGATCCGGTTAACGTAAATATCAAGTGCCAGTTGGGCCTTTTCGTTCCCCTTATCAGCAGCATCCAGAATATCCCGCATATCAGGAGAAAGTTCTGAAATCCCCAACAGACCAGACTTGTGGTTCAAGGTGTCAATCATTTCGTCAGAAGACATCCCCGTCTTCTCTTCAACAAAGGCAACCAGCGATGGGTCAACATCCCCAGAACGCGTTGCCATCGTGATCCCGGCTAATGGTGTGAAGCCCATTGAAGTATCATAAGACTTACCATCCTTAATTGCGGTGATTGAAGCACCCGCCCCAATGTGCATCGTGATTAACTTAAGGTCTTCTAATGGCTTGCCCAGCATCTTGGCTGCTTGTGCGGCAACATAACGGTGACTAGTACCGTGGGCACCGTACTTCCGAGCACCGTACTTCTCATACCATTCGTAAGGAATACTGTAAAGGGCATTCTTCTTTGGCATGTTGGCATGGAAGGAAGTGTCAAAGACAGCAACAGCAAACGCATTTGGCAGAGCCTTCTTGAAGGCCTTGATCCCCAGTAATTCGGCCGGGTCGTGCAGTGGTGCATATTCAGCAAGGGAATCAATCTTCTTAATAACGTCATCAGTGATTACTGCGGAATCTTTGAAGTATTCACCACCCGCAACAACACGGTGACCCACGGCCGTAATTTCGTCGTAACTCTTAACAATTCCCAGGGCAATCAGCTGGTCTAGTAAGTACTTAATTGCTGCCCCGTGATCAGCAAATGGTTTTTCGTCTTCATGCTTGTGACCATCATACTTGATTTTAGCGTGGCCCATTTCTTCGCCAATTCGTTCGATGGTTCCTTCTGCAACCACGTTCTCACTTGGCATATCGAAAAGCTTAAACTTTAATGTTGAACTACCGGCATTAACTGCAATTGACTTTGACATAACAATGTCTCCTTTTTAACCTAGATTTGTCTTAACCCATTGATCAATTTCTTGCATGAACGCACCAAATTCCTTTGGCTGCTTGAACGATGGGAATTCACCTAATAACACTTTCACCGCTTGCTTACTATTTCCACCATGACGCTGCAAAAGCAAAATTGCCTTTTGTGCATTTGGGTTAGCAAACAATTCACTTGGGAGGTTAATCAACCCTTGGAGGTAAGCAACTGACTGAATCCATTTAACAAAAGATTGTGACTCCTTTGTTTGGAAAATGTTGCTGGGAACCAGGAACACACCAAAGCCACCCGGTCTGAGATAGTTCATTGCCTGTTCGATCAGTAAATGATGAACATAGGAATGCCCCTTCTCAGCCCGTGTTTGGTAGTTCTTAGTGTTTTCATCCAACGGATAATAACCAATTGGTAAATCGGCAACCGCAATATCACACTCCGGAATATCCAGAGCATTGATAGAATCCTGATGAAAAAGATCAATGTCTAGCTTTTGAAGGGCAACACTGGCACTAGCTACCTCCAGCATTGCCGGATCATTGTCAATCCCATATCCCTTTACTGGTTGTGAGTTACTCTTTTTTAATTGGTTAATGACCGTCGTCAGTAAGTTGCCTGTCCCGACAGCAGGGTCAAAGATCGAATATGGCCGCTTGAAATTAACGATTTTTTCAATCAGGTAGGCCATCAAAAAGCCAATTGTGTCAGGTGTCATTTGGTGATTAGCCTGAATTGCATCTTTTCGAATGACCTTAAGGAAACTGAGCTGAATAACTTGACGAATTGTCTCGGCATCCGCATCCCTTAACTTTAACTCTTGATAGAGCTTTTGCAGCTTATCAACAGTCGCCTTATCCGGGACACCATCCTCAACAGCTACCTGATCATCAATGATGTTCTCAGCGTTTTCCAACATGGCATCTAAATAGGAACTCCGCAATGCCGACTGCAGGATCTCTGTTCCTTGATCAAAAGCTTCGAACAATTCTTGTGGTGTTCGACTTGACGTAGTCGTCGCCTCCTAACGGTGTAAATATTACAGTATTAGTTTACCGATTATCGCTCCTAAATTCAAGATAACGCTTACTAGAATTACTAGCTGATTGCAAATTATCCTTTGTCTGCTGGACCATCTCTGTGGTTAACCGCTGTTCAATTATCCGCTGTCGCCCATAGTAGTGGTACTGAAAAACAATTACCAAACAAATGCAGGATAAGATTACCATACTTGTCCCCAACACGTACCCTGCTGTCCTCTTCTTAACTATCTTTTCTAAAACACAAGTAACCGGTAAGTACTTCACCATTAGTTCGCTCCACTTTTATGTATACCCGTTGTTGATCAAGCTGTCTAAATACCGTTTTTTGGTCATGAATCCCGCTAAAGACAGGCATGTACCCACCATCCTTTTGGGCACGAAGATAGAGGCGCTTTTGAGCACACAACTCATACAGGCGGTCCGTATGTTGATCCCGCAAGACGACTGTATTATCCCTGACACTGACTAAGGCGTAGGCGTGGCGCGGCGACTCCAGCTCTTGTAAACAAATTATCCAGTCGAGCGGTTGATCCAACGACTGGCGGGTTACTGACCGTAAACTACTAATTGTCATCCCGGCAAGGATGATAACAATCGTGGTCACCAGCAGGGCCGCAACGCACTCGATTAGGGTAAAGGCCGCTCTCTTTTTCATCCGCCAATCCTTAAAATTCTATCCTGTTGAAAAGTCACTTCAGCGTACCCCTTTCTAGCAACTGCAACGTAAGGTCCCCGTTTAATGGTCGTCGACCGGTGGGTACAGTAGTATCCGGCACTGGCTTCCTTAGCCAACCGGGCAGCAGTTAATTTAATTATTAGCTGCCGTTGCTGCTGGTGTAGCTGGGCTTGACAGACACTGAAGGAGAAAATTCCTAAACTAATTATTGCCAGGGCCACCATACTATCCGCCATTACAAACGCACCTTTCCCTTTTAACATCATACTCCCCCCGTGCCATCTGAATTGTTAGACGGTAGTCGCAGTGTTCCGTAGCCGAATGAAATACCTTTGTCTGCGGACAGACATAACCGTCAGCCTTGATTTCAATATCATCAAAGTCCATTACCTGAATCGTTGCTGGTATCTTTACCAGTCGTTGGCGATAGTTACATATGAATGAGATTGCCCCTTTTTCCTTCGCATAATGAATATCAGTTCCATAGTGGTTTACCTGGGTTTGAACCTGAGCATAGCGCCACTCCTGGCGAAACTGCCGCCAGAACTGTTGCTCATTAATACGGTTTCGACTGGTGGTCATCATAGGCGTAACCAAACAAAAGATAAGCGCTGTTAGCCCCAGGACAATGATCATCTCCAGAGCTGTAAAACCATCCCTCTTCATCGTTGACACGCTTTGCCGTTAACGATCACGATATGTTCATTCCGCGCCTTTTGTACCTGTGACTTGGTGAGGTAGTTTCCGGCCTGAAGCTCCTCAAAGTTGGCAGAATCAACCCCATTGTCGTTTTCGTAAGCGTCGACTTGTGTCTGGACAACCGCAACCATTGCGTTGCCGTGAACCTTGTTGGCATGCTTCCTTTGCTGGGCAAGGTTGGGAATTACAATCAGAATCAAGAGACTGATAATGAAGAGGACAATCGACATTTCAAGCAGTGTGAACGCCGAACGTGGCGGCAATAATTTCTTATTCATTTTAATAGACCCCCTGTAACGAGTGGTAAATTGGTAAGAGAATACTGAGGTATAGGCCCACAATAACTGCGGCAATCACAATAAAAATGACGGGTTGGACCAACGAAAACAGCTGTTCCAGGCGGGCCAAAAGGTGCTTAAATTGGATTTGGGAGAAGGCTGTCAGATCCTTACCTAATTCCTTAGGAGTCGCACCCTTACTGATAAAAATCATTAGTTCGTCTGGCAAGAAAATGGTCCGTTTGATAAAGTTATCCAACTGACCGCCAGCAGCAAGGTTATTCTGGACTTCTGCTCCCAGTTGATACAGCATCGTCCGATCAGAAAATTTTTCAATGGTCGTCATCATTTCTTTAAGAGACATCCCCGCACGAAGAAGGACGGCAAGGGCACTCGTAATGTAGTAGGCATAGTAGAGGCGGTAACATTCACCAACAAGCGGTAAGCGACACAGGCGCTGGACCTGCTGCAGCTTGGTAAGGTGGCGCCAAGTAATTAACTTACAAATCCCGCCAGCGCTAAAAATTAGTGAGCCGAACACGAGCGTCCACTTGAGGTATGGCAAGAACTGGGGAACTTGCTGGCGACCATTACTAGCTTGCCATGACGCCAACTGGGGAAACACGAATGTGGCTAAGCCGACCATCATCACCCCCAGGAGACAAAGCAAAATCAATGGGTACTGGAGCAGTTGTCTCAGCTTTTGCACCTGTCGTTGACGGGTCACCAATAACTGACCAGTTTCAGCAAGGACCTCAACCAGGTCACCATGCTTTTCTGCTAATAAGAGCTGATAATATAAGTCGACCTTAATAAAGGGTCGGACACTATTGGCAAAGGTATTCCCCGCCAACAAGTTGGTCCGCACCTTAGATAAGACGCCAGCTTCTTTAGCCATCGTAGTTGTTGTAAAGTCAACAGCCCGCTGGAGGGAGAAGCCAACTCTTAAAAGGTCACTCAGCAGCAAGAACCACTTTGCCTGCGCTCTTGGATTAAACTTAACCTTCCCAGAACGCTTCCTTGACCTGGGCAGATATTTTCCCCACCGCCACTGCTTTTGATAGTTGCTTCCCCCATTCATCTGTCATCCCTCCCTTTTCCCCGTTTTCAATGGCCCTATTAAGGTCATCACCACGCAACGAATCAAACAACACTGCCTGGCCCCCGCCCATTACTGGTAACAGCCGCTGGTAGCACACGCCCGTAAGTGTCTGCGCTAGGTAGTATTCCGCAACCCCCAGCTGCCTGAGCCGGGCAACCGCGCCATAGGCATTTTGGGCATGAATTGTCCCCAGCACAAGGTGGCCACTCAGCGCTGCTTGCACCGTCATCTTTGCCGTTTCCGGGTCACGAATCTCACCAATAATAAAGATGTCTGGACGGTGGCGCAGACCAAGGCGCAAGAGAGCCTGGTAATCCATCCCCGCCAATTCGTTCACCTGAAGCTGGATAAAGGACGGTTCATGAATTTCAACCGGGTCCTCAATCGCCATGACAACCTTCTCGTCCGCTAGTTCCCGGACAAGCTGGTACATCGTCGTCGTCTTTCCCGAACCCATCGGGCCCGCAAAAAGGTGCAGGCCCCGCCTCTTGAGAATTTGCTTCAAGGCTTGCCATTGGTTAGGAAAGAGTAAGTGGTAATTTTGGCTCGTCAAGTGGTAGATAAACCGGACAACCAGCGACTCGCGGCCTTGATAGTCACCGACACTGGATAGGCGGAGATTAACCACTTCGGGCCCATATTGCCACTTCATTGCACCCAACTGAGGCCGGCGGTGCTCACTGACGGCCATGTCAGCCTGATATTTCAGATATGAAATCAGTCGTTCCGCATAATCACTGGGCACCTCTTTTATCTGCTGTAATGACCCCTGGCGCGTTACCAACAGGCGGTAATATTTTTTAAATGGCAAAATGTATAGGTCTGCGGCGCGCATTCCAATGGCAACCGCAATTTCTTTCTCAAAATTCTTCATAACGACAAAACCCCCTTTACCTAAATAAGACGGTAAAAGGGAGCGTTTAAACTAAAAAACTAGGAAAATCCTAGCTTTTTATTACGAATATTTAAATGTTAATCTTCGTCATCTGGCAGGATACCAGTTTCGTAGATGTCGGCAACATCATCGTTTGCGGTCAATTCATCGATTAAATGACGGTATTGCTTAGCCTTGTCTTCTGGAACTGCTGTCCGGTTTTGTGGGATCATCGTTACTTCAGCAGTGTCCAAGTCGTAGCCCTTGCCTTGCAAAGCATCACGAACAGTCGTTAAACTGCTTGGATCAGTGAAGATTTGGAACTTCTCATCGGTTGCTTTCATGTCGTCCGCACCGGCATCCAAAGCATCCATTAACATGTCGTCTTCACTCTTGTCAAGACCGTCCCGGAGGATTTCAATTAATCCCTTCCGGTCAAACATGTATGAAACAGAACCACTCGCACCTAACGAACCACCTGCATGGGTGAAGGCGGAACGAACGGCAGAGGCCGTCCGGTTCTTGTTATCGGTTAAGGCGGAAACCATTACGGCCACCCCACCTGGAGCGTACCCTTCGTAAGTAACTTCTTCGAACTTTGCACCACCGATACCAGAAGCCTTAGCAATGGCCCGGTCGATGTTCTTCTTTGGCATGTTAGCTGCGTGCGCCTTATCAATTACCAAACGTAACTGGGCGTTGTTAGCTGGATCAGGATCACCTGCTTTAGCTGCTTGGTATAAATCACGGGAAATCTTTTGGAAGATCTTTCCACGCTTAGCATCTTGGGCGTTTTTACGTCCCTGGATGTTATGCCATTTTGAATGTCCTGACATTACTGACTCCTCTTTTCTTTACTTAATGTGATAAACAGGTAAAGTTTAGCAAAAAAACATTATTAATTCAAGGTGAATACACTACTTAAACCTCTTAAATCCCCGGATGGCCCAGCAAATAACTGCTAAAATCCCCGTAACAGCAATCACGGGCATTGCGGTTTGACCAAAATCACCCGCGCACTGAACCGCAAATGTGCTGTAGTCAGGGTAGGGTTGTACTAATTGTGGAATAACTGCCCGAACCACTTCAATAATCAGCCAACTAATCACCGTACCAAAAAGGAATATCCAACTGAAGCTGGTTGCAAAATGACGCCTAAGAATGGCAAGGACAATTAGGACAAACAAGCCGCAAGCACTGACAATTAGACAGATATTTGTGGCCACCCGGGCAACCTGGAGGCCATTAATGACCGCCGTTACTTCTGGTGTGTTGATTCGTGAATTAACCGTGCTGTTTACCTGACTGGCTACCGCTGATGACGTTCCTGACGGCAAAATGTCGGTTGAAAGGCCAACCTTTGATAGCTCATCATTGGCCCGATTCTCCACGTTATTCGTGATTGGACTAAGATCAAGCTTAAGCCGCTGACCGGCAAAGGCCTGGTTAACAACCGTCCGCACAATATGGTCAGTATCTGCTTTAGTGACGGCACTAGTTGGGATTCCATACTGCTGTAGTCCATCATCAACTTCATCTAAAATTGTTGATTCCAGTGCCGATGACGTAACTTCATGCATGACAAAAGACTTATTTAAAATCGTCCGCTCAACAATAAAACTGATGGTTAAAACCGTTAACAAAACCACCCCTAAGATTTGCAAACCGATATGGTGGCTTACCGTTTCCTGGGGCTTCTCATCAGTACTTGCTTGATGGTAAAGCTCACTTCTTGTTGGCAATAGTCAAATCCCCTACTTACGAGTAGACTGACGAGCCTCAAAGCCATGGTCTAAGATAACACCGTTTTCTTCATCATCATTGTCTTCCATCAGTTTTGTTAACAGCCGCATCGATACCGCACCGATATCGTAAAGGGGTTGGATGATGGAAGAAAGGGTTGGCCGGCATAACCGGGTGTAAGTAGTGTCATTAGAAGAAATAATTTCAAAGGCTTCTGGGACCTTAATCTCGTTGTCTCCTAAACCGTTTAATAAACCAACGGCAAGGTGGTCGTTAGTGACGTACGCAGCTTTGACACCATTTTGGGCAATTTCTTTAGCCCGTTCGTAAATTTGCTTGTAACTACCATCAGTTTCAATTACCAGGTCACTACTGTATTGAATACCCTTTTCACTTAGCGCTTCCTTGTAACCAGCTAGCCGCGCCTGGTTGATTGCATAGCCCAGTGAGCTGGTTACCAAGGCAACATTCCCATTGTTGTGTTCCAAAAGCTTCAGGGTTGCTTCCTTTGCTGCCTTTTGATAATCAATCCGGACGGTTGCCAGGTCTTTGTCATCAACAACTGAACCGGCAACAACCACCGGCGTGTTGGCGCTCTTAAATTCCGCCTGCAAGTCCGCCGAGATATCGTAACCCATGAAGATAATCCCGTCGACTTGCTTAGCAAGGAGGTTACGAACAACCTTTAAGATCTTGTCATTATCATAGTCGGAGTTAGCCAGAATAATATTGTACTTGTACATCGAGGCAATGTCGTCAATTCCCAGTGCCAACTCAGCAAAGTAAGGATTTGTAATGTTAGGGATAACAACCCCCACGGTCGTTGTCCGCTTAGATGCTAGGCCCCGGGCCACCGCATTTGGACGGTAGTTAAGACGTTTAATGACGTCAAGAACTTTTTGACGGGTTGCTGGTTTAACATTCGGATTACCATTAACAACCCGAGAAACAGTTGCCATGGAAACGCGTGCTTCACGAGCAACCGTGTAAATAGTGACTGCTTGTTTTTCCATAAGATAGCCCTTTCTTTATTGATATATCAGTTTTTCATAATTTTTCATAACTATACTAATATAGCAAATTTCCCAAGACATATCAATAATTTTAGTTATTAAAAATGCCTGGTAGACAGTTTTTAGTGGACTGTCTATCAAGCATTCTTTTAACTGTAAACTTACTCTTCATGCGTTGCGTCGATAACAATGTCATCGTCTGCATCGTTCTCTTTTTCGTGAGCCTTAGCCAACTTCTTGCGGATTGCAGCAGTTTGCTTGTCAAATTCGTCGTTTGTCAAGTGGTCCAGTACCTGGTCCTTTGTCTTTTTGACCTTCTCGGTGGCCGCTTTGACGTTATCAGTCACGCCATTATCATCCATTTCGGCCAACTTTTCGTCAACAATATCAAGAGCATTCAGTGCGTAGTCGGTGACGTAATCAGCAATGTCACCCATCTTAGCGTTTGCCCTTTCCTTTAGCAATTGGCGTTTCCTTTCTGGAATGAGCGCCCAACTGGCTGCGGTGGCTGCTCCGCCTAAAATAATTCCGGCAAATAACTTCTTACTCATTACTGTTAACTCCTTTCTTATTAGCCCGGTGTGTCCGATAACGACCAACAGCACCAATAATTGCCGCCTTTCCGGCACTCTTCAGCAAACTAATCCCCAACTTATTTTTCTCCCGTTGGGCATTTGCCTTATCAACCATGGTGTGCAGGTGGTCATTAATGTCAACCACACTTTGGCTCACATCCGCCACAGCCTGAACTGCCGGGTTGAGCTTATTGGACTTTTTATTAATGTCCTCCAACAGTGAGTTCGTGTTACCGAGAACTTCTTCAACTTCCTTACTCAGGTTATCCATATCGCGGGTCAGCAGGGAGATACTGTGGTTGGTCTCCTTCATGGTCTTACTCAGTTGGTTAACCAGGATGCACAGAAAAACAACCAAGATCAAAAAAGCAATTGCCGCAATCAACCCTGCCAATTCACCAAACGTCATTAAGTGCCGCCTCCTTTAATTTCTTTACTTAATGACTAGAATAGCACAACTGACCGTTAAACGACAATTCCCCTATCGACATTAATACCCAGAAGTTGTTACAATTGAGTGGATTCATTTAAAGGGGGAAATTCTTATGATTGTTGGTGCGGGTAACGCCCAATTCAATAAACAGCTGGAACAGGTTCGCCGAGCGTTTACCGACCTGTCCTGGGAACAGATTTCGCGGCAGATTCTCAACAAGCTGCTCCTTATCTTCATTACTGCCGCCTTATTCTTCATTATCTTGTGGTTAGGGCGCGTAATTATCAACCACCTGTTTCGTGAGTCCAATAAATATCAACTGCTAAGAAACAAGAACCGCCTGGCAACTATTCGGGTCCTGACCCTTAACATCTATCGTTACACTTGCTACTTCTTTTTCCTGTACGCCATTCTTTCTGAAATTGGTGTCCCCGTGGGTACCCTCATTGCCGGAGCCGGTATTTTCAGCATTGCTCTTGGCCTTGGGGCCCAGGGCTTCGTCAGCGACGTTGTTAACGGCTTTTTTATCTTGCTAGAACAGCAACTTGATGTTGGTGATACCGTTGAACTGGGGCAAATAAAAGGAACCGTAACCGCCCTTGGTATCCGCACAACCCAGATCACCAGTGCGGACGGGACTTTAAACTTCATCCCCAACCGACAAATTACCATTGTCCGCAACTTTTCCCGCAATGATGTGGTCACCAATGTCGACATTTTTATTGCTCCTAACGCCAAGATCGACCAGGTGAAGGCTATTGTTGACCGGGTTAACACCCAATTAATCGACACCACCCCCGACCTGCAGACGGAACCAGTAGTTGTTGGTCCCGTCACCGTCAATGCACAGCTTGTCTTCCGGGTGACAATTACCGTCACAAGCGGTACCCAATCAAAGGTTTCCAGTAAGTTTCTCGCTGCTTACCTGCGCGAACTTCATGCTGCCAACGTGCCCCTTTCTTGGGAAGGGAGGGGACACCATGAAAATTAAGATGATTGCAACCGACCTCGACGGAACATTTCTGCGTGACAACCACACTTATAACCACCGCCTCTTCAAGAAGGTCTTTCGCCAACTACAAAAAAGGGGGATTCGCTTCGTTGCCGCTAGCGGTTCTAGCTACCCCCGTTTAAAACGTGAATTTGCCCCCTACGTTGACCAAATGGGCTTTGTCTCCCAAAACGGTTCCGTAATCCACCTGGGCGATAAATTGATTCAGGACTACCCGATTGACTCTCGGGCCCTGGCACGGGTAATGCACGTGCTGGACCGCTACTACGGTCCTCGTGACATCAACCAGTTAGTAGTTTCGGGGCCCATTCATTCCTATGTCGACCAGACGATGGACGACCATAATTTTAAAATCGTAAAAACCTTTTACGAAGACGTTCACCGGGTTCCAGACATTCGCCACATCTTTGCAAGCTCCCCTGATGAGGAGTTCACCAAAATTTCCATCAACTTTGCTAACCATGTCAACCTGGCACGGGTGGCGGCTACCCTGGATAACTTTCTCCCGGCATCGCTTATCATTGAAAATTCTGGATTTAACACCGACCTGATTGGTAATGCCCACGGGACAAAGCGCAACGGACTCGCCCTGTTGCAGGACTACTTTGCTTGTGCCCCTAGTGAAATCGTGACCTTTGGTGATAACGAAAACGATCTCGGGATGTTGGCAATGACCGCCCAGAGTTACGCAATGCAAAATGCCCACCAAGTTATTCGGATGCAGGCTGGTCACGTTACCACTGCTGATAACAACCATGATGGGGTTCTAAAAACAATTCAACAGATTCTTAAAAATAATTAGCTGCTATGGTGAAGTATCCCCAATTTGCCAGTAAACGTAAACGGCCTTCAGTGTTTGAAAACCCAAACACTGAAGGCCGTTTTCTATCTTCCTGGATGATTTCTAACGCGAAAACTCAACATGTAAGTCGGGAACGCGGTGCATCTGCCGATCGTAAAAATCAACTACAAACGCATGCGGGTCAGCATCGATGACTGCAAAGGTTCCACCAATGTCACGATACGGTCCCCGCGGCAGCGAAATACTCCCGGGGTTAATAACCAGCATTCCGTGGTCAACCATGGTCCCCAACTGGTGGGTGTGACCATAACAGATTACGTCCGCCCCAGTTGATGCTCCCTTTAGCATCAACGGAGTCATAGTAAAGTTGACCCGGTAGTGGTGACCATGGGTAATAAAAAAGTGCTGTCCTGCCTTTTCAATAACCTGGTCTCCCGGATAGCCGAGGTGCCAATCATTATTTCCCGCCACCCCAACAAAATTTTTCATCAATGAGTCAGTTGAATCAATTTCTGAATCCCCACAGTGAATCATCAGGTCTACCTGCCCCTGCCACTCATTGACAATCTGGGAAAGGATCTGTCGATCACCGTGATTATCACTTACTACTAACGCCTTCATTATGCCTGCCACCATTCTGCAAACTGGTCCATAAAGGCCCGGAGTGCCCGGCCACGGTGACTGATTTGGTTCTTTTGATCAGCGGTCAATTCCGCCATTGAACAGTCGTAACCGTCCGGTATAAATAAGGGATCATACCCAAAGCCGTTGTTGCCGCGTGCCTTTTGGAGAATTTTACCGTTAACTCGGCCCTCCGTCACCAGCTTTGCCCCGTCCGGCTTGAGGGCCAGAATTGTGGTATGAAAATGAGCCGTCCGTTGTTCACCTGGAACATTGGCTAACTCACGTAGTAATTTGGCGTTATTAGCGGCATCGTCATGGTCACCTGCATAGCGGGCAGAATGAACTCCTGGAGCGCCATTTAAAGCGTCTACCACTAGGCCGGAGTCATCGGCCATCACGGGCAAATTAAAGGCTGCTACGGCTGTCTGGGCCTTAATCAAGGCATTTTCTGCAAAGGTTTGCCCATCTTCATTAATCGTAATTGGCGGAAAATCGGCAAGCGTCTTGATTTCAACATCAAAGGGGGCAAACATCTTTCGGTATTCACGGGCCTTACCGGCATTTTTCGTCGCCACTACTAACATCTTCATCTCGTTACCTCCAAATCAATGTGACTGCAGGAATCGTACTGACCGCCGAGCCATAACTGAGCCCCGTTAACCAGGTCCGTGGTCTTACCGGTCGTGTACAATTCAACGACTGGTGCGCGGCCAGTATTCTCACCATCACTAACCTTCAACGCTGCCTGGACATGCTTAACAGTTTCAAAGGCCGGATCAACCAGTTTTACTGCTGGACCAAGGGTGTGTTCAATCTCTTTTTTCAGGAACGGGAAATGCGTGCACCCCAGGACTAAGGTTTGAACGCCCTGCCCCTTTAGCGGTGCCAATTCTTGATCAACCGTCCGTTGGGCCGCTACGGTCCCCGTCTGGCCATGTTCAACGATTGAGACTAGTGGCTGGGCTGCCTGACTAACGACCCGGATATTGGCCGTCGTCAAGTCCTTGATGGCATGATCATACGCACCATTTTTAATGGTCGATTCAGTTCCGATAACGCCAATCGTCTGGGCCCCACTTGCTAATGCCGCCTGGGCACCCGGCTTAATGACCCCAATTACGGGAATTGACAACTGCTTTTGTAGGGTTGGTAGTGCCGCTGCTGTTGCTGTATTGCAAGCAACCACCATCATCTTCGCGCCCTTTTCCTGTAAAAAGCGGCCAACCGCTAATGCCAATTGCCGGATTTCTGCCTGACTCTTGGTTCCATAGGGAAAGTGTCCCTGGTCACCAACAAAAATTAACGATTCACCCGGCATCTCCTTTTGTAATACCCGGAGAACCGATAAACCGCCTAAGCCAGAGTCCATCATTCCGATGGGTCGTTTATCCATTTCTGCCACCTCACTGTTTTTATTTAGAAATACTTGAAACTACATTATCGGTTTAATTTGCAAGTTTTGCAAGTTGGTGCTGCTAAGGCCCTGGTTTTTAAGTATAATAGTAATTGATTGCAAAAAAGGAGCAGAACGAGAAAATGAGTCAAAAACTTTACGACCAATTAATTAACAGCCCCCAAGGTTTAAATACGGGGACGCTTCGTGACGTTATCCTTCCTGCCATTCTGGGGAAAGAGACTGATGAGATGCTCTACTGGATTGGCAAGGACCTGGCCCGGCAATACCCCGTAGCTACAACTAACGACCTTGTCACTTTGACCCAGCAACTCGCCTTTGGTGACCTTACCCTGGTAAAGAAGACCACCACTAGTCAAATTTGGCGACTTGGTGGTCCGGTGATCATCAACCGGGTCAGCCGCGACAATGAAGAAACCTCCTTTGGTTTAGAATGCGGCTTTCTCGCCCAGGAAGTTGAATTTCAGCTGAATACAATTGTGGAGGCGAAGGTTAACGACCGCCACCATGACTACGTTGAAATTCTCCTGGAAAACGATCCCCAAACCAAGAGCAGCTCCGAAAGAAACGAGTTAGTCACCTTTATCCACCCCCAGGGTGCCCCAGCTGAAAAGCAGTCCGAAGACGAAAAAGAGAAGCCATCCCGTCTGGCACGGTTAAAGCATAGTAAGAGAAAATAGGATATCTTGAAAATAATGGTTCTACAATTTTAAGTACTGATGGATTTAACATCAGTGCTTATTTTGGTTTAAA
>NZ_AZGM01000092.1 GCF_001435935.1 Limosilactobacillus panis DSM 6035 | reverse complement strand
TCATGCCCTAGCAGCTTAATTATCTAATTTTGTCCAACTTTTGTATTGCACTTCAAGATTGCAACCTTTTCGCTCCTCTTTACTTTTTGCCGATTGTCATTAAGCCGAGGCTAATCTTAAGCGCCCGGTCAACCTCTTTCATCCGTTGCGGGCCAATCTTAGCAATCCGGTCCTGGAGGCGCTGCTTATCAATTGTCCGCACCTGTTCCAAAAGGATCACCGAATTATGGGCCAGCGGTGTCTCCGTCTTGGTCAGTAAAACGTGCGTTGGCAGACGCTTCTTTTGGACCCGGGTTGTAATTGCCGCCACAATCACTGTTGGGCTGTGCTGGTTGCCCACATCATTTTGCAAGATGAGGACCGGGCGAACACCGCCCTGTTCGGACCCCACAACTGGTGACAGGTCAGCAAAGTAGATTTCCCCACGGCGCACCTGTTCTTTTGCCATCGCTTACCTCTCAATAATGATAAACCCGGTGGACCCGGTTACTAATGTTCGTCAAAATTTCGTAGTTGATCGTCCCCACCTTATCGGCCAGGTCTTCGGCAGTAATCGCCAGGTTACCAGATTTGCCCATCAGCACTACCGGTGTTCCAACCGGGTAGTATTTCGGCAGGCGAACCATCATCTGGTCCATGCAGACCCGGCCGGCAATATCACAGTAATGACCATCAACTAACACCTTAAAGCCGGTTAAACTCCGCGGGTAGCCATCGGCATAGCCAATCGGCAAAGTTGCCAGCCACTCGTCCTTAGCAGCAGTGTAGGTAGCCCCGTAGCTCACCGACCGACCGGCCTTTAACTGCTTGACAAAGCAGATTGTGGTCTTCAGGGTCCCAATCGGCTTTAACGGCAGGTTCGCCTTTAGTTCCCGTCCTGATGGGTTGTAGCCATACATTGAGATCCCCATCCGCACGGTATTAGCGGTAATCTGGTCCCGGTGCCATAACCCGGTTGCCGAATTAGCCATGTGAACGTACGGCGGCAACTGGTCAAGGCTGCCAATAAATTCTTGCCAACGGTGAACCTGCTTTTCAAAGTATTGGTCATCAGCACTATCAGCCGTTGCAAAGTGGGTAAAGACCCCTTCAAATTCAAATTCCGGGTTTTGCTCAACCATCTTAACCGCCCGGTGGAATTCATCCAGGTCGGTAAAACCGATCCGCCCCATCCCGCTGTCAATGCCCAAGTGGACCTTGAGGGGCTTTTGCCAGGTAAACTGTTGGGCAAGCCGGTGGTACTGCTCCAGCCAGTCCACGGAACCAACCGTGAGGGAGACCCCCGCCTCTGCCGCCACGTTGGCCTCTTCGACCGGGGTAATTCCCAAAACAAGGGTCATTGCCTCAACCCCACTGTCCCGCAGCTCTAAAGCCTCGTCCAGGATAGCAACGCACATCCCCGTTGCCCCGGCACGCAGTGCTGCTTGCGAAACCGCCAGCAGACCGTGACCATAAGCGTTGGCCTTCACAACTGCCAAAATTTTACTCCCTGTCGGCAATGCAGTCCGCTGGGCACGAATGTTGTCCTGTAAAGCCTGCAAGTCAATAACATATTCGGTATTTCGTAACCGACCAGTAATCATTTTTGTTCACTTCTCATTCCTATTTTTCAGTATCGGATACAATTCTAGCAAAAATGTCCTCCTAACGCATAAATCATTTCAAATTTAACCTAAACATAACTAATTTTCCTCTTTGCTTACCAGGTAAATTGACATATAATCCAAGTTGCTATAATCATTCCCGCCCCAATAAGTTATAAAAAAGTTAAAATTGCTGCGACACCTCCCCAATTGTGCCGTAGCGCAGTACACTTTTGTGGTAGGATTAGCTATTGATAGCGAAAGGAGTGATTCATAATCTTAATCCAAAGTATTAAGAATCATCCCACACTAAAGTTCATCTTAAAGACGGTCTTCTATTTTGCCGTAATCGTTCTATTAATTTACTTGTATGGATATTACGGTGCGGGACAAGAACCGTTTATTTATAATGAATTCTAACGTGGAGGAAAGAAAATTGAATACAAACATTGTTACTGACTTTGACCAGATTGCCACTGCTACCCCTGACCAGGTTGCCTATGACGAAATGGGCAAAGTTACCACCTATAGGGAATTAAAAGCCGCAAGCGACAGTCTGGCAGAATGGCTTGACCAGCAAAAACTAGCCAAGCATAGTCCCCTACTTGTGTTTGGGGACCATCAGGTTGAAATGGTGGCGTGTTTCTTGGCAGCCCTGAAAACGGGCCACGCCTATATTCCAGTAGCATCGGATTCGGCCTTACCCCGAATCCAGTCAATCCTCGATACCGGTCAGCCAAGTCTGGTGATTGGAATTGATAGCTTCCCTGCTGACCAACTGATGGTCAAAGTACCGGTGGTTGATGCGCGGCAAATTGGCGACGCTATCAATGCGCAACATTCATTTACGCCTGAGGACCCTGTCCAGGGTGACGAACTAGCTTACATCCTGTTTACTTCCGGGACGACCGGTTCACCAAAGGGGGTTGAGGTTAGTCATGACAACCTGAAGACCTTCGTTGATTGGATGCTGGGGCCCGAATTCAATTTGCCAAAGAAGACTAATTATCTTGGCCAACCCCCCTATTCATTTGACCTGTCAAACATGTTCTTATATCCGGCTTTGCTGAGTGGCAGCACCATCAAAGCGGTGCCACACAGTGTGGTCGAGAACTTTGGCCAGTTATTTACAGCCCTACCGCAACTTGGCTTTAACGTCTTCGTCGGGACCCCATCATTTGCTGATATGCTAATGCTTAGTCCGGCTTTTAGTGAAAAGCAAATGGGCGACCTCCAGTACTTCCTGTTCTGCGGGGAGGAGCTCACGGTTAAGACCGTGAAGAACCTCGAGCAGCGGTTCCCACATGCCCACATCTTTAACACGTATGGGCCCACCGAAACAACGGTTGCCATTTCAGAAATTGAAATCACCCCAGAAATGGTTGCCAAATGTGACCGCCTACCCGTTGGTTACGCCAAGCCGGGTACGACCCTTTCAATCTGGAAGGGTGACCAGCAATTGACCACCTCCGGTGAACAGGGAGAAATCATCATTGCCGGTAGTAGTGTTGCCCAAGGGTATATGAATAACCCGGCAAAGACTGCCAAGTCATTCTTTAAGCTCAACGGGCAAAATGCCTACCGGACCGGTGATGCTGGGGTCCTTGATGAAGACGGCCTGCTCCACCATAAGGGTCGGATGGACTTCCAAATCAAGCTCCATGGTTACCGGATTGAGCTTGACGAAGTCCGGGCCAGCCTAGAAAAGAGTCCGCTCATCAAACAGGCGGTCGCCCTGCCGAAATATAATCAAAATGGTCAGGTTACCCACTTGATTGCCGCGGTAATTCCTAAGGAGCAACCAGACGACCCGGCTAAGTTAACGGCCGCTATCCGGGAAAGCCTAAAGGGCCTGATTATGCCCTACATGATGCCGACCCAGTTCACTTACCGCACCAGCTTTCCGATGTCTGCAAATGGCAAGATTGCAGTTAAACAACTGATCAAAGAGGCTAACGAATAATGATTAACTGGATTGCTAGTCTCCCTAACTTCAGTGCTTACGGCACCCCAATGTATTTTTTCTATTTAATCCTTGCCATCTTACCATTGGGGATTGGCCTTTACTTCGGAAAACGGTTCAGCTGGTATGAGGCATTAATTAGTTTCATCTTCATCTTCCTGATGTTTGACGGGAGCAGTTGGCAACAGGGAATTTCCCTGATTGTCTACGTCATTTACGAAACCTGCCTGGTGATGTATTACACCCACTACCGTAAAAAGCAGAATGGGTCTGGAACCTTCTATTTGATCTCCGCTCTCTCCATTTTGCCACTGGTCATCGTGAAGCTTTCGCCGGCAATGGTAGGTCATAACTCACTGCTCGGCTTCCTCGGAATCTCTTACCTGACTTTCCGGGCGGTCGGAACCGTGATTGAGACCCGGGACGGAATGATCAAAGAAATTTCCCCATGGAAGTTTATCCGCTTCATTCTCTTCATGCCGACCATTACTTCGGGGCCAATTGACCGTTACCGGCGCTTTGAAAAGGACTACCAAAAGGTTCCCAGTCGAGACGAATATTTACAGCTAGTCAGCAAGGGGATTTTTTACCTCTTCCTCGGCTTCTTATACAAGTTCGTCATTGGCTACTTCTTTGGCCAACGTTTCTACCCGTACTTTGAACGGCTGACCTTGGCTGAACACGACCCGTTTAGTTGGCACATGCTGGGGGTCATGTACACCTATGGTTTCTACCTGTTCTTCGACTTCGCCGGCTACTCCTTGTTTGCGGTGGCCATCTCCTACTTTATGGGTGTCAAGTCACCGATGAACTTCAAGCAACCGTTCAAGTCCAAGAACATCAAGGAATTCTGGAACCGGTGGCACATCAGCCTATCCTTCTGGTTCCGGGACTACATCTTCATGCGGTTTGTCTTCATGGCCACCAAGAAGCGGTGGTTCAAGAACCGGAACGCCCTTTCATCAACCGCCTACATGCTTAACATGGTTTTGATGGGCTTCTGGCACGGAATCACCTGGTACTACATTCTCTACGGCTTCCTGCACGGGATTGCCCTGGTGGTTAACGACTGGTGGCTCCGCTATAAGCGCAAGCACCTGAAGAAGCTACCACACAATAAGTTCACAACTGGTGTGGCCATCTTTATTACCTTTAACTTTGTAATGTTTACATTTTTGATCTTTAGTGGTTTTCTAGATACTTTCTTCTTTAACAACCACTAGTATTTTGAGGAGGATTTATATTATGCAAGAACAAATTATTAACATTTTAGCTGATACAACTGGTCGGGACGCTGCGGACTTCAGTGATGCTAGCCAAGACCTATTTACTAGTGGCCTGCTCGACTCCATGGCCACGGTGAGTCTCCTATTAGGTCTGCAGGACGAATTTGGTGTCCAAGTTCCGGTTTCTGAATTTGACCGGAGTCAGTGGAATACCATTGAAAAGATTGAACAACGGGTAAAGGAGCTTCAAAATGCATAGCCACCGGAAACTGTGGTCCATCTTTGGCCCGGTTATCCTTGCCTTTGTGCTCGTGATCATTCTTTTTTTCCTGCCGATTAAGAACCATCACACTACCGCAACCGAAAAGCAGGCGGCGGTTTCCCTTAGTCCCATCGTCTTCAAAAATCAATCGATCAAGCAACAGGCACTAAGCGATAAGCAGACCAAGTTTGTACCATTCTTTGGGTCGAGTGAACTGCGGCGGATGGACCGCTTCCACCCGTCAGTGATGGCGGCCCGCTACCACAATTACACGCCATTCCTGTTTGGCTCCCGTGGTACCCAGTCTTTGCCCCAGTTCTTCAACATTAATTCAATGGAAAACCAGCTGACTGACCAGAAAGCCGTCTACATCATCTCCCCGCAGTGGTTTACCAAGCAGGGAGTCCTACCACCGGCATTCAAGTATTACAATGGTTCATACGCCAACCTGACTTGGCTGCAGAAAGCTAACCCAAATTCACCGTATGACCGTTATACTGCTCGTCGGTTGATTACATTGATTGGTAAGGACGGGACGGTCGGGGCCGATGCCCGTAAGATTGCTATGGGAAAGTCACTCAATAGTTGGGACCGGTTAGTTATCAAAACCCGGTTGGGGATGCTTAAGCATGAGGACGCCCTCTTCTCAGAGTTCCAGCTCAACCGTAACTACCAGCGCTACATCTTGCCGAACATTAAAAAGCTTCCTAATAAGTACCACTACAATACTCTCTACAAGAAAGCAGTTGCGGTCGGTAAGCACAACACTACTAACAACCAGTTCAACGTCAAGAATAGTTTCTACACAAAGCGAATCAAACCTCACTTAAAGGACGTCAAGGACTCACAAAAGTACATGAACTACACGAAGTCGCCAGAGTACGGTGATCTCCAGGTCGTTTTAAACGAGTTCCGCAACACGAACACCAACGTACTCTTTGTGATTCCACCGGTCAATGCTAAGTGGGAAAAGTACACGGGATTGGACATGCAAATGTACTACCGAACCGTTGACAAGATCAAATTTCAGCTGCACGAACAAGGTTTCAATAACGTCTTGGACCTTTCACATGATGGCGGCAAGCAGTCATTTATGGAAGATACAATCCATATTGGCTGGGCCGGTTGGGTTAAGTTTGACAAAGTAAGCAACGCTTTTATCAGTCATCGCCAACCCGCTCCTCATTACCACCTCAATGACAAGTTCCTGCAGCCGGATTGGACAAATCTCAACCCGACTCCCGCTAACTTGACAAGTTTTAAGGAACAACAATTAAACCGTTAAGGTACACAAAGACAACCTAAGATTAGGGGCTGTGACATAAGTCCCAAATAATTAATGGAGTTAGATG
>NZ_AZGM01000091.1 GCF_001435935.1 Limosilactobacillus panis DSM 6035 | reverse complement strand
TCCTCAATTGTCAAGTTAAGTGCAACACTAATGGCCTATTCTTATAATTGGTCTAGAAAGTTAAACCAGTTGTGGCATAACATCCGCTGGACAACTATAGCTTAAACAGCGGCGGGGACGGTGATTCAGCGTGTCCTGAACCAACTGCAGATCCACTAATGAGAGGTTCTTAAAGGAATGCCCCTTTGGGAAGAACTCTCTTAATTGACCATTCACATTCTCATTAGTGCCCCGTTCCCAGGGAGAATATGGATGGGCAAAGTAGATTTCCGTTCCTTGAACCTGATTTAAACTAGCGAATTCCGAGCCGTTGTCAAACGTGATCGTCCGAAAGTTTTCTGCACCGTAATCATCAATCGTATCTTGGAGGGCTTGCCGGCAAGTCTCTGCCCGGTAATCAGGCAATTTAACGATAATTTCCATCCGGCTAACTCGCTCGGTTAACGTCATTAAAGCTGGTTCGGACTCAACCCGTTTGGCTTTCACTAAGTCGCCTTCCCAATGGCCCAACTCCTGACGTTTCCGAACCACTGCGGGCCGGTCTTCAATGGACTGTCCAAGCCGTTTTTTATTCAGGCGGGCATGTCGGTGATTCGGGCGTTTAACGCGGCGACGTAGCTTCATGGGTAAATCATAGTTGTGAAGCTCCGGGAGCTTGCCAGCCTCGATATACCGATAGACCGTAGCCGTTGATGGGCAGGGAAAGCCCGGGTAATGAGCTTTGAAATAGTGGACATACGTATCGACACTGAAAACTCGTGGCTTAGCTTTTAAAGCTTTCGGCAGGGACTTGAAGAACACGGCAGCCCGCTGCAGTAAACCTTTGGGGTGACACTTGGCCCGCTGTTCTCGATAGTAAGCCGCCCCGCGCTCGGCAAAGTAGCCCTGATATGACCGATGTTTCTGGGAATCAATCTGGGTGGTTAACCCGCGTTTTAATTCGCGAGAAATGGTGCTGGGACTCCGGTGAAGCCGGCTGGCGATCTGACGAACGCCAAATCCTAATCGAGTCAGGGACTCAATTTGACCGCGTTCAAAAGATTGGAGTTGTTGGTAATGCTTAGGCATGATATTCTTAGTTTGGGTCATGAAGACACCTATCCTTATCTGTTGATTTTGTCGTTAATAATAAGAATAGGCCTTCATGGCCTTTTAAGCTAGTCTAATTGGTCTAGTTATCAAGTGTTGCACTTCAATTTTAAATCGGGG
>NZ_AZGM01000090.1 GCF_001435935.1 Limosilactobacillus panis DSM 6035 | reverse complement strand
AACACGCCGAAAGTAGTTGGGGGATCGCTCCCTGCGAGGATAGGACGTTGCCACGCGTTATTCCGGCATAGCTCAGTTGGTAGAGCACCTGACTGTTAATCAGGTTGTCGTCAGTTCGAGTCTGACTGCCGGAGTTGTTGGAGCTGTTGACTTTTAGTTAACAGCTTTTCTTTTTATGCCAACTTAGCTCAGCTGGTAGAGCATCTCCCTCGTAAAGAGAAGGTCGGAGGTTCGACTCCTCTAGTTGGCACTAGACTTTGGTCCGCAAATTAAGTTATCAAGGCTTAATTTGCGGATTTTTTATTATCGTTTTAGCGAACATACGTTCAAATGTTGGTTATTAAATTAGGAAACGGTGTGATATACGATAACCAGCTGAGTTCGTCATTACTTCTTATTGTTTGGAGACTGCGCGGCTCACAATGGTAATTTGAGAAGTCAATTCATGAAAGACCGCCTTTTTATATCGCACTAAAATACCGAATTGAAATTTTTTAAAAGAAACTTTACTTTTTCTATTTTTGATGTTATTTTAATGATTGTTAAACGTTTATCAAAAAGAAAGGGAAGTTAATAATGGGGTATAAAGAACATAAAAAGATGTATAAGATTGGCAAAAAATGGGCAGTTGCAACTTTAGTGTCTGCTTCGGTTTTAATGGGTGGGGCATTGATTGCTCATGCTGATCAAGTTGAGGCAAATACTGCTAATGAAACGCAAACAGTTAACGCTACGCAACAGGTAACTGATCAAACTGCTGTCACTAGTAGTGCTTCTTCTGCTGAGAATACTAAGAATGACAAAGTAGCTTCAGTACAAGCAAATACTGTTGCTAACAGTGATGAACAAACACAGCTAAAGCAGAATACAACAGACGAAAGTACTACAAGTGCACAGACTAACCTGAGTAAGTTAAATCCAGCTGCAGCTAACGCAGTAAAGAACGCTAAGATTGACGCAGGTAACTTAACTGATGATCAAATTAACGAATTAAACAAGATTGATTTTTCCAAATCAGCAGAAAAGGGTGCTAAATTAACTTTTAAGGATTTGGAAGGTATTGGTAATGCAATTATTAACCAAGATCCAAAGTATGCTATTCCTTACTTTAATGCCAAGAAGATTCAGAACATGCCAGCTGCATATGCAGTTGATGCACAAACTGGTCAAATGGCCCACTTGGATGTATGGGACTCTTGGCCAGTTCAAGATGCTGTTACCGGCTACGTTTCTAACTATAAGGGCTACCAACTGGTAATCGCAATGATGGGAATTCCGAAGGCCAAGTATGGTGACAACCATATTTACCTTCTGTACAACAAGTATGGTGACAATGATTTTTCCCATTGGCGCAATGCCGGTTCCATTTTTGGAAATAACGAAAACAATGTCTTTCAAGAATGGTCAGGTTCCGCAATCGTTAACAATGATGGCTCAATCCAATTATTCTACACTTCAAACGATACATCTGATTTTAAGCTTAATGATCAAAAATTAGCGACTGCAACTCTGCACCTAAATGTTGACGATAATGGTGTATCAATTGCGAGTGTTGATAATAACCATATCCTGTTTGAGGGTGATGGTTACCACTACCAAACTTACCAACAATTTGCTAACGGAAACGATCGTCAAGATGATGACTACTGCTTACGTGATCCCCATGTTGTTCAGTTAGAAAATGGTGATCGTTACTTGGTATTTGAAGCCAATACAGGTACCGAAGACTACCAAGGTGATGAGCAAATTTACAAGTGGGCTAATTATGGTGGTGACGATGTCTTTAATATTAATAGCTTCTTTAAGTTATTAAACAATAAGCGAGACCGCACCCTTGCTGGTGAGGCTAATGGTGCTCTTGGTATTTTAAAGCTTGATAATAATCAAACTAATCCAAAGGTTGAAGCTGTATACTCACCATTAGTATCAACTTTAATGGCAAGTGACGAAGTTGAACGTCCAGATGTTGTGAAACTTGGTGATAAGTACTATCTCTTCTCAGTAACTCGGGTTAGTCGTGGATCAGATACTGAATTAACGGCTAAGGATAACACTCTTGTTGGTGATAATGTTGCTATGATCGGCTATGTTGCAGATAGCTTGAACGGTACTTACAAGCCGTTGAACCAGTCTGGAGTTGTCCTGACTGCTTCTGTACCTGCTAACTGGCGGACTGCAACCTACTCCTATTACGCCGTTCCTGTTCAGGGACACCCAGATCAAGTTTTAATTACTTCATACATGAGTAACAAGGACTTTGCTTCTGGAGAAGGTAATTATGCTACCTGGGCACCAAGTTTCTTGGTTCAAATTAATCCAGATGACACAACAACGGTTCTGGCACGGGCTACTAATCAAGGTGATTGGATCTGGGATGATTCCAGTCGTAATGACAGCATGTTAGGTGTCCTTGACCAGAATGCTGCAAATAGCGCTGCGCTACCTGGTGAATGGGGTAAGCCGGTCGACTGGACAAATATTAACCGGAGTAGTGGCTTAAACCTGAAGCCACACCAGGCAGCTGATGAACCGGGTACTAATAAACCAACGGATAACCCGAGTGATAAGCCAGGCACCAACAACCCAACGGATAACCCGAGCGACAAGCCAGGTACTAATAACCCAACGGATAACCCAAGTGATAAGCCAGGTACTAATAATCCAACGGATAACCCAAGTGATAAGCCAGGTACCAACAATCCAACGGATAACCCAAGTGATAAGCCAGGTACCAACAATCCAACGGATAATCCGAGTGACAAGCCAGGTACCAACAATCCAACGGATAATCCGAGTGATAAGCCGGGTACCAACAATCCAACAGATAACCCAAGTGATAAGCCAGGTAATGTTACCCCAACAGCAGATCAAAATCATCGTGCAGACAATAATGATGGCCATTTACCGCAAACTGGTAATAAGAATGCTGTTGTTGGTTTATACCTTGGTTCATTATTGACAATGTTCGGGCTTGCTGCTTTAGATAAGCGTTACAACAAGTAAATTCAAAGTGACCCCAATTAATAAATAAATTAGTATTAAATATAGCCTTAGAACTAAGAGGCGCGGACCACCAGGATACAGTGGTCCGCGCCTTTTGTATTATTCATCTTCACCAATAATTTTAAAGCCATAGTCGCGAATGTGGTTTTTCAGCAGTTGGATATATTCTTGCCCAAGCTGGCTGATAACGGTGTGCTGGTGGTGGACAATTCCGATGGTAATGGGATCGTCAAGCTTCAAGGGGATGGCAACAATTTTATCGTCATTGAGCTTGCTGCTGATGATTCCGGAACTGATGGTGTAGCCGTTCAGGCCGACCATCAGGTTGAAAATAGTGGCCCGGTCACTAACCTTGATTTCCTTCTTGTGACTCAGGGTTGATTGGATCTCTTCTGAAAAGTAAAAGGAGTTATTATCGCCCTGTTCAAAGGAGAGGTAGGGGAGGTCCGTCAAATCATCAAGCTTAATTGAATGACGCTTGGCGAGGGGGTTATAGCGGCTCAAAAAGACGTGCGGTTGGGCCACAAAGAGCGGGGTGAATATCAAGCCATTTTCCGTGAGTAGTTTATCAATGATGCGGCGGTTGAAATTATTAACTGAAACTTGAAAGTATGAAGACAGACTGATCCCTTGGTATCACAGGGCATAT
>NZ_AZGM01000089.1 GCF_001435935.1 Limosilactobacillus panis DSM 6035 | reverse complement strand
TAGGGTCTGTCTTAAAACAAGCTTTTTAGCCAAAGTTCCGGTATAATCTGGTTAAAAAACAAGAAATGAGGAATCACCGCATGACTAAGCCTCCATTAACCACTAATCGACACGCCATCTCTGATGAAAAGTGGCAGCAAATTGAAAAGCTCTTTCCCGCCTATACCACTGGTCGACCACCCAAGTTAAGTAATCGAGCGGCTTTAAATGCCGTGCTCTGGCAACTCAAGGTCGGCTCACCCTGGCGAGACTTGCCTACCGAGTTTGGTTCTTGGAGAACCGTTTATAGCCGGTTCCGAAAGTGGACGGATAGTGGTCTCTTCGAACAGATCTTCAAAATCATTTGTGAGGACGACGATCCCGACATGGAAAATGTCAGCCTGGACTCGACGACCATTCGGGTCCATCAAAAGGGCACTGGGGCTCAAAAAAATCCCGCTGCACAGTAGAAAATCAAGCGATCGGCCGCAGTGCCGGGGGCCTCACGACCAAAATTCATGTCGTCGTTGATGGCCTGGGGAACCCGCTCAAAATGATCCTCACGGGTGGTCAAGTTCACGACAGTCAAGTTGCGCAACCCTTAATCAGTCAGTTAAAAATTGCCGGCGTCAATGTGATTGCGGATAAAGCCTATGGCAGTGAGGCTTTTCGCCAATACTTGGAAGCTGAGGAAGGCACCTATACCATTCCGCCCAAGAGTAACGCTAAAGAGAAATGGCCGGTGGACTACTACGTGTATCGTGAACGGCACTTAATTGAAAACTTCTTCAATCAACTGAAGAACTTCTGGCGAATTGCGACCCGCTATGACAAGTTAGCTCACGTTTATTTAGAACGCGTTTACTTGGCGGCGATTCTGATTCGCCTGAAATAAAGTTTTCAGACGGACCCTA
>NZ_AZGM01000088.1 GCF_001435935.1 Limosilactobacillus panis DSM 6035 | reverse complement strand
TGTTAAATTCCGAATGGAGCTTCTGATTCAGAGGCTTTTTGTCACAACCCCGTTTTTTTAAGTTCTAATACAGATTTCGCCGGTACACTGACGGGCTAAAGCCACTGTAGCGTTTAAAGGCCTTAGAGAAGGTGAATTCGTCCCGGTAACCAACCTGGTGGGCAACCTCCTGGACGGTCTGGTCCGTACTGCGAAGAAGCTGGCAGGCCTCTTCCATCCGCAAGTGGGTGAGGTAGCTCTGGGCTGAAATGTTGAGGTCCTTTTTAAAGATGGTGTAGAGGTAACTGCGCGAGATATTAAGGTGGTGGCACAGATCCTCAACGGTGCACGACTGTTTAGTGAAGTTTTTTTGCAGGTAGTAAGTAGCTAACTTGAGATGATCATGGGCCTTACTGCCGGCCTTAGGGGCCTGACCAGGATATTCCGTCACCAGGTGGTAGAACATCTGGTAGGTCAGTGTTTCAACCAGGATGTCGTTGGCTAAGGAGCTTTTCTTCTTCAGTGCGGCGAAGAGGCAGGAGAGGCTGTCATAAAAGTGACTCCCCTGGACCTGACGGAGGTACCGCTTGGTAAACAGGGCCGACCCGGCCAGCATTGTCTTGATCTTCGTTCCCGAAAGGCCAATCCAAAAGTACTTCCAAGGGTGCTGACCATCGGCCTGGTAGAAGCAGGGGACCCCCTTTGGCAAGAGGAAGACATCGCCCTTTTTCAGGGTTACAGCAGGGTGGTTAGCCGAGGAGAAGGTTCCCTGGCCGTCCATGACGTAGTGGATGACATAATTGTCACGGACATTATTTCCCCGGTAAAAGTAGTTGGGCCGGCAGTTATCCTGGCCAATAAACAGGATGTTACTTTCGAAGCTTTTGCCAGTAAGACTTTTGTATTCACCGTCCATTTTTTTCTCTTCCTTCCATGTTGATTTGTTCAATCATGATTACTCTTTATCACCATTGTAGCATGGAACATCAAAATTACATGTCGATTGGTTAGTAAAATTATTTTGCACATATTGGAACTTTTTAGCCATGGAATGATAAACGATTATCAAATATAATATTATCGAATTCCGAAAGCGGATACAGAAACCGTTTTTAATGTTAAGGAGAGAAAGATTATGAGTACTGAAAATAAGAACAAGATGCCGATGCGGCAACGTCTTGCTTATAGTTTTGGTGCCTTTGGTAACGACTCGTTCTACGGTCTCCTTTGTGGCTACCTGATCATGTTCATTACCTCGCACCTGTTTGATACGGGCAACCAAAGTCTCGATAACAAGATGATTAGTATTGTGACACTGATTATCATGTGCCTGCGGTTTGTCGAATTGTTAATTGACCCCTTCATTGGGAACGCAATTGACCGGACTAAGACCCGGTGGGGACACTTCCGCCCGTGGGTGGTAATCGGTGGGACCGTCTCCGCGGTGATCCTCCTCTTGCTATTCACCAACATGGGAGGCCTGTACAAGAAGAGTGCGATTGGCTACCTCGTCTTGTTTGGGGTCCTCTATATCACGATGGACATCTTCTATTCCTTTAAGGACGTCGGTTTTTGGTCGATGTTACCATCACTGACGACTGATTCTCGAGAACGGGAAAAGACAGCTACCTTCGCCCGGGTTGGTTCAACCATCGGTGGGGGGATGGTCGGAATCATCGTTATGCCGGCTGTCATCTACTTCTCCGCAACCAAGACCAGTACCGGTGACAACCGTGGTTGGTTCGTCTTTGCCTTGATTATCTGTTCTTTGGCCATGTTATCTGCCTGGGGGGTAGGAATCTTCACCCGGGAGACTAACAGTGAAATTCGGAAGAATAAGAAGGACACAGTTGGTATCGTCGGCATCTTCAAGGCGCTCTCCGGTAATGACCAACTGATGTGGGTGGCCTGTGCCTACCTCTTCTACTGTGTTGGAATTAACATCATTAATTCCCTGGAAGTTTACTACTTCACCTACATCATGGGGGCACCAAAGGCATTCTCGATTTTCTCCACGATCAATGTCTTCTTGGGAATCATCGGGACTTCCTTATTCCCGTTCTTCTCTAAGCACCTTAGTCGGAAGACCCTCTTTACCAGCCTGTTGGTATTCATGCTGTGCGGGATTGCCCTCTTTACCGTCGCTGGCGACAACCTGGCATTGGTTCTGATTGCCGCTTCGATGTTCGGCTTCCCCCAACCAATGGTTTTCTTGATTGTCCTGATGGTCATCACTGACTCCGTTGAATATGGGCAGCTGAAGTTAGGCCACCGGGACGAATCCCTGGCCCTGTCCGTCCGGCCGCTGCTCGATAAGTTCGGTGGTGCCGTAGCCAATGGGGTCGTTGGTCAAGTAGCCATCCTGGCGGGGATGACGACTGGGGCCACTGCTTCTTCGATTACCGCCACGGGACGGATGAACTTCAAACTAATGATGTTTGCTGTACCAGCAGTCCTTTTGGTCATCTCTATCTGCGTCTTTGCCAAGAAGGTGATCCTAAGTGAGGAAAAGCACGCCGAGATTGTTGCCGAATTGGAAAAGGCTTGGGGCAAGCACATTAAAGACGACGACCAGCCTGCTAAGGATGTTGACATTCCAACCCCAATTGCTGGAACCCTGATGAAGATGAGTGACGTTAAGGATGATGTCTTCTCCACCGGGGCCGCTGGGGACGGCTTCGCAATCAAGCCAAGTGATGGACGGGTCCTTGCTCCGTTTGATGCCACGGTCAAGCAGATCTTTACGACCCGGCACGCGGTTGGTTTAATCAGCGATGACGGGATTGCCCTCCTTATCCACGTTGGTATTGGCACTGTTAAGCTCAAGGGAACCGGCTTTGTTTCCTATGTTGAAGAGGGGCAACGGGTCAAGAAGGGTCAAGAATTGATTGAGTTCTGGGACCCAACGATTAAGAAGGCGGGCCTCGATGACACCGTGGTGGTTGCCGTGACGAACACCAAGAAGCTGGGACCAATTTCGCTAACTGCCAAGCCGGGAATAAATGTCCAAGCCGGGGACGATGTCTTGCAGGTTCAACTACAGGAAAATGACGAAGAACTAGTGCCGACGACCGATTAAGTTTATAATAGGTAATGTAAATGCTTACAAAAAGGGGTTATTTAAAATGAGTATCCATGTTAACGAAGAACACAAGCTTTTCCACTTGCAAACTGCCAAGACAAGCTATGTTTTCCAAATCCTGGAAAATGGTGAAGCGGGACAGCTTTACTATGGACCACGAATTCCGGTAAAGGCTGCCTACACAAACCTGGCCAGCCGGGAAGAACACGACTGCACGAATACGCTGACCGTTGAACAGTCCGATTTTCAACTAGAACTGATCAAGCAAGAATACGCCGGCTTAGGCAAGGGGGACTACCGCTACCCAGCCTATCAAATCACTTACAATGATGGGTCCCGGACATCCGAATTCAAGTACATGGGCTACAAGATTACCAGTGGCAAACAACGGCTGACCGACATGCCGTCATCATTTGACGACCAGGGGGACGATGCTCAGACCCTGGATGTGGAATTCAAGGATGAATACGCTGATGTTGCCTTGACCCTCCACTACACCATCTTTGACAAGGAAGACGTCATTGTTCGTAGCGCCACCTTTACGAACCGGGGCAAAGACATTGTCTTAAATCGTGCGCTGAGTGCCCAACTTGACCTGCCGGATGCTAACTACGATATGGTCCAATTCTCCGGTAGCTGGGCCCGGGAACGTCATTTGATTCGGACCCCACTCCGTGCCGGAGTTCAGAGCATCTCCAGTTTGCGGGACGCATCAAGTCACCAGCACAACCCATTCTTCATGCTGGCCCGGCCGCACACCGATAACAACCACGGTGGTGTCTTCGGTTTTAACTTTATCTACTCCGGGAACTTCCTCGACTCCGTGGAAGTTGACCAGTTCGACACGACCCGGGTCCTGGTCGGTATCAACCCGGACGAGTTTGGCTGGCACCTATCTGATGGGGAGAACTTCCAGACGCCAGAAGCAGTGATGACCTACACCAGTGATGGCTTCAATCAGCTGAGCCACCAGCTGGCTGACTTCTACCAGGGCCACTTGATCAACCCGCACTTTGCCCGTCAAGAACGGCCAATCCTGATCAACAACTGGGAAGCAACCTTCATGGACTTCAACGAAGACAAGTTGATGCCAATCGTTGACGAAGCTCACAAACTCGGCATTGAAATGTTTGTCCTCGATGACGGCTGGTTTGGCCACCGGGACGATGACAAGTCTAGCCTGGGTGACTGGTTTGTTGACGAAAAGAAGTTCGCTACTGGGATTGACGGCTTTGCCAAGAAGGTCCACGATAAGGGGATGAAGTTCGGCCTCTGGTTCGAACCGGAAATGATCTCAATCGATAGTAAGCTCTATGAAGCACACCCTGATTGGATGATTGCAACTCCTGGCCGGCAGAGCACGCCTGCCCGGAACCAGTTTGTTCTTGACATGACCCGCAAAGAAGTTGTCGACTACTTAGTTGATCACATCAGTGCCATCATTAAGAAGACCCAACTGGATTACATCAAGTGGGACATGAACCGGAACATTACGGAAATGTTTGGGGCCAAGCTACCCGCCGACCGTCAATTAGAATTTGCTCACCGCTACATCCTCGGGGTTTACCAACTGTATGCCCGCCTGACGAGTGCCTTCCCGAAGGTTCTCTTTGAATCATGTGCCTCCGGTGGTGGCCGTTTCGATCTCGGGATGATGTACTATGCTCCTCAAGCATGGTGCAGTGACGACACTGACGCTGTTGAACGAATCAAGATTCAAGACGGGACTTCCTATGGTTACCAACAATCGATGTGGGGTGCCCACGTTTCTGCGGTACCAAATGACCAGGTTGGCCGGCTGACTTCGCTGGCGACCCGGGCAGCCGTGGCCTACTTCGGTGACTTTGGTTACGAACTAGACATTACTAAGCTGCCAAAGGACCAACTGGCCGAGATCAAGGACCAAGTGGCCTTCTACAAGAAGTACCGGAAACTCTTCCAGTTTGGCAAGTTCTACCGCTTGGAAAACGCCGACACGGCAACCGACAACGTTTACGACTGGGAAGTTGTTAATGATGACAAGACCAAGGCTATTATGGCGCGCTTCCAGATCCTCAATGGCGCCAACCCAGCTTACATCCGGGTATACTTTGCAGGCCTGGACCCTGAAAAGCAATACACGGTTAACGGCGGGGACGAGAAATTCTCTGGTGCTGAACTGATGAACGCTGGTTACTTTGTACCCCGGATTATGGACCGGACAAAGCCGGAGAAGGATCCATCGGACTTTAGTTCACGGCTCTTTGTTGCAGAAGAAGCTTAAAGAATAATAGTTGAATAATAAAAAGGTTTGGCTGCGATGATGTTCGTAGTCAAACCTTTTTATTAGGGCTCAATTCCCAGTACCCGCATGTGGCCATCTAATGCCAGCCTGATTAAGTTGTGGGCCAGCTGGCGGGCACTCATGTCATGGGCCTGGCCCTCATGGAGCCACCAGGCGAGGACGCTGATGAAGATTGAGAGAATATAGGTGATAACCAGGTCGGAAGGAATCGTGCTCTTTTTATCAATGCCGAACTCCTTCAGAATGCCGCTAATATTGGTGCTGAGAATCGGGGTCAGCTGGTTCTGGAGGGTCCGAGAGGGCGTCCCGTCAATAATCAAGAGGAGGAGGTCCCGGTTTTTAGAACATTTTTCCAGAACCCCGGTCAGGGTATCCTCGAGCTTAGTGAACATGATCTTGCGGTTCAAAAAGAGGAGGGGGTTCCGTAGGGGAGTGAAGAGGCCGATTGCCTGCTTGAAAACTTGGTCGTAGAGGTCCTGCTTGTCGTGGTAGTGGGCATAGAACGTGGCCCGGTTAACCATCGCCTTGTCCGCAATTTCCTGGACGGTAATGGCGTCGATGCTTTTCTCCTTCGTCAGGGCAACAAAGGCATTAACGATGTTTTGCTTGGTCCGTCGTACTCGAATATCTTCTTGGAGTGTCACATCAATTCCCCCCCCCCTTTAAATCAAATCCGACACAATGTTGGAATCTGTTGTCTAACAAACAGACCCGTAATTTTTGCTGATTGAATGTTGATAATTTTCATTTAAAAATATACTTAATTATATTATACACGCTGTTGGAAAAGTACGGTGTGATTATGTCAGGGGAGAAATTTAACGATGACAGAGAAACTCTATGGGGGGATCGATGTTGGTTCAACCACGGTTAAACTCGTGGTGATGAACGATGCTCACCAGACCCTTTTCTCGCGATACGAACGCCACTATGCGGACGTCAAGGCGGCTAGTGAGCGCGTAATCAAGGAAGCAATTGCCGAACTGGGTGGCGCCACCCCAATTGCCTTCACGATTACGGGGTCCGGTGGGATTGGTCTGGCCAACCTATTGCAACTGAAGTTTATTCAGGAAGTGATTGCCTGCACCAAGACCGTTGAGCAGCTGATTCCCGAGACGGATGTGGCGATTGAGCTGGGGGGTGAAGATGCCAAGATCACCTTCTTCGGCGACTCCCTGGAACAGCGGATGAACGGGAGCTGTGCTGGGGGTACTGGCGCCTTCATCGACCAGATGGCGGTCCTTTTAGATACCGATGCCGATGGACTGAACAAGCTAGCCCGGAACGCGGAAAAGATTTACCCGATTGCCAGTCGCTGTGGGGTCTTTGCCAAGACTGATGTTCAGCCGCTGATCAATGATGGGGCCCGGAAGGAAGACATTGCGGCAAGTATTTTCCAAGCCGTAGTCAACCAGACAATTTCCGGCTTGGCTGCTGGTCACAAGATTAGCGGACACGTTGCCTTTTTGGGTGGCCCCCTCTACTTCATGGATCAACTGCGCCACCGTTTTATTGAGACCCTTCATCTGACCGACGATGAAGTGATCTTCCCGGAGAACCCGCAACTCTTCGTGGCCCAGGGGGCGGCCCTTTATGCTAATGACCAGCCGACGCTGTCTTTGGGCATCTTGTTGGACCGGCTGGAACACGGTGATTCCTCCGTTCTGGCACCATCACACTCCCTTGACCCGCTCTTCAATAACGAAGACGAGCTGGCGGCCTTCCGTCAGCGGCACGCCAAGGACCGGGTTGAGGCCGGTGACCTGGCCAACTACCACGGGACGGCCTTCTTGGGAATTGATGCTGGTTCGACAACCACCAAGATTGTCTTGATGTCGGCGGACCACAAACTCCTGTTTACCGAATACGACAACAACGATGGGGACCCATTGGAGAAGACCAAGCAGATGCTCCGGGACCTGAACCTGAAGATGCCGGCCGACGTGAAAATCGGCAAGGCCTGCGTCACTGGTTACGGCGAGCACCTAATCAAGAACGCCCTCAACGTTGACCTTGGCGAAGTGGAAACGGTGGCTCACTACCAGGCGGCCCACTACTTCCAGCCGGACGTCGACTTTATCCTGGACATCGGTGGTCAGGATATGAAAGCGATGACCGTCAAGAACGGGGCCCTGGCTGACATCAAACTGAACGAAGCCTGCTCATCTGGCTGTGGATCTTTTTTGGAGACCTTCGCAACTGGCTTGAAGTACAATATCCGGGACTTTGCCCAAGCCGCCTTGCTGGCTAAGCACCCGGCTGACCTGGGCTCCCGGTGCACGGTCTTTATGAATTCCAAGGTTAAGCAGGTTCAAAAGGAAGGGGCCACGATTGGTGACATTTCCGCCGGCCTGTCATTCTCCATCATCAAGAACGCCCTCTTCAAGGTAATCAAGATGCGGAGTGCTGACGAACTGGGCGACCACATCGTCTGCCAGGGTGGGACCTTCTATAACGATGCCGTTTTGCGGGCCTTTGAGAAAATCGCTGGTGTCGACGTGATTCGGCCCAATATTGCCGGATTGATGGGGGCCTACGGTGCAGCCTTGATTGCTGAACATAACTACCAAGCCGGGGACCAGACTAGCCTTCTCTCTATCAAGGAGATGGAAAACCTGACCTTTGAAAAGGAGTACATGCACTGTGGTGGTTGTGCCAATAACTGTGAACTGACTTTGACCATCTTTAATGACGGTCGGAAGTTTGTTACTGGTAACCGCTGTGAACGGGGTGAGGCCCGGGCCCTCCGTCTGCACGGCCAGCGGCCCCGGAATAACGGGAAGGTCAATCTGGTCGAACGGAAGTACAAGGAACTTTTCAAGTACCGGCCGCTCCGCAGTAAATTGGCCAAGCACGGTACAATTGGTCTTCCCCGGGTCCTGAACATGTACGAAGATTACCCACTGTGGGCCACCTTCTTCAAGCAACTGGGCTTCCGGACGATTCTGTCGCCAAAGGGGAGTAAGGAGCAATACGAGAAAGGGATGGAAACCATCCCGTCCGACACGGTCTGTTACCCGGCCAAGAACGTCCATGGCCACATCATGGCATTGATTGCCAACCGTCATGTTGACCGGATCTTCTACCCGGCAATTGTCTACGAACTGCAGGAGAAGAAAGCGGCAAACAACCACTACAACTGCCCAATTGTTCAGTCGTACCCTGAAGTGATTCGGAATAACGTTGACGAGATTCGGAGTGGTCAGGTCGACTTCCGGGACCCATTTCTGAACCTGGCGGACCACCAGTCAACGGCGGAGAACCTCTACGAATGTTTCAAGGACTTGGGGGTAACGAAGCAGGAGGTCCGCGATGCCCTCGAGACCGGTTACCAGGAACTGGACAACTTCCACCAGAAAATTCATAACTGGGGTGAAGATACCCTGGTGATGTTAAAACAGAAGGGGGAACACGGGGTTGTCCTTGCCGGGCGCCCTTACCACCTCGACCCGATGATCAACCACGGGATTTCCCAGATGATCACAGCTGCTGGTTTCCACGTCCTAACGGAAGACTCAATTGCCCACCTGGGCGACGTCAAGGGCCTCCGAGTAGTTAACCAATGGTCCTATCACTCCCGCTTGTATGCGGCAGCCCGGATTGCGGCCAAGACGCCGGAACTGGAATTTGTTCAACTGAACTCCTTCGGCTGTGGCCTGGATGCCATTGATACCGACCAGGTTGAAGAAATCATGAACCAGTACAACCGTCTCTACACCTGCCTGAAGATCGATGAAGGGGACAACCTCGGGGCCATCCGCATCCGGATTCGGTCACTGAAGGCGGCAATCAAGGAGCGGACAGAGAAGAAAATTCATCCGGAAAAACTCTACGACAACCCGACGCCGGTCAAGTTTACCAAGGAAATGAAAAAGGAGAAGTACACTCTACTTTTGCCGATGCTATCGCCAATTCACCAGCATAACCTGGTTGACGTGGCTCTCCAGGCATCGGGCTACAACGTTGTTAACCTGCCAATCAAGGATCGCCGTTCTGTCGATGTCGGGACCCGGTACGTGAACAACGATGCCTGCTACCCGGCAATCATTTCGATTGGGCAGATGGTAGAAGCCCTGCAGAGTGGTAAGTACGACCTGAACCACACCGCCGTGATGATGAGTCAGACTGGTGGGGGTTGCCGGGCCACCAACTACGTGCCGCTGATTCGGAAGGCCTTGAAGGACGCCGGATTCTCGCAGGTACCGGTTGTTTCAATTTCTTTAGGAAACCAGGGGGTTGAATCGACACCGGGTTTCACCTTCACTCTGCCGCTGATCAAACGGGCGTCAATCGCTTTCCTGTATGGTGACATCTTCGAACGGCTGGTTTACCACACCCGGCCGTATGAGGTGGAGAAGGGGGCGACGAACGCCCTCTATGCCGACTGGCTCGACCGGGTACGGCCAAACGTGGAGAACGGGAGCTTTAAGGAATTTAAGCGGAACGTCCACGCAATTGTGCACGATTTCGATACCCTGCCAGTACGGGACATTGTTAAGCCAAAGGTCGGCGTGGTTGGTGAAATCCTGGTCAAGTACTCGCCAATTGCCAACAACGACATTGTGGGGACCCTAGAAAAGGAAGGGGCCGAAGCAGTGGTTCCGGACATTGTGGGCTTCATGAATTACTCCCTGTATAACCAGGTTTACCGTCACCAACACCTTGGTGCTAAGAAGAGCTCGCAACTATTTGCGGCTGTCCTGTTGAAGCTGATTCGTCAGGCGGAGAAGCCAATGGATGAGGCTTCGCGGGCTTCCAAGCACTTTGAAGGTATTACCCCGTGGGATGAAGTGGTTGCCGGTGCTAAACCGGTCCTCTCCCTGGGGAACATGACCGGTGAAGGCTGGTTCCTACCAGGTGAAATGGTAGAACTCCTCCGTTCCGGCGTTAACAACATCGTCTGCATGCAGCCGTTTGGGTGCTTGCCAAACCACATCGTTGGTAAGGGGATGCTGAAGGAACTGCGCCGTGAATACAAGGGTGCCAACCTGATGCCAATCGACTACGACCCTGGTGCTTCGGTGGTCAACCAACTTAACCGAATCCGGTTAATGATGGCGACTGCCAAGAAGAAAGTGGCTGCAGAAGAAGCAGTGACAAGTGAATAAGTAATAGAAAACGGGGTTGTGACAAAAAGCCTCTGAATCAGAAGCTCCATTCGGAATTTAACA
>NZ_AZGM01000087.1 GCF_001435935.1 Limosilactobacillus panis DSM 6035 | reverse complement strand
AGCCCTGAACCACAATGATTTCATTGCAATTCAGGGCTTTCAAGTTTCAGTTAATCATATAAATGATTTAACTATGAAAGAGCTTCGCTTAAATACTTTAGTTACCTACAACCTATTTTTTGCGGATTTTTTTAAATAAGTATTTTTTCCGCGATTACTGTGTAATATTCGAATACTGAAAAGAGACTGAGAAAAATGTAAGTTTTTCCAGTCTCTTTTATATTTTATTTAAGGTATAAAGCCATATGGTATAGTTATTTTTCTCGTGCCCGTAACTTAATTAGGCGGTCGATTATATCGAGGACGAGTTTGAAGAATAAGCAGAGGTTCATCAATAGCCACATCTTGACCCCGGCCCCCCAACTAACCGGTTTTAGGCCAAAGTGGCATAGTTCATAAAGAAGGACGAGGACGATGTACAGCAGGTTGGCCCGTAGGATGTCCTTCGACCACTTATGATGAACAATATACTCCCAGATGTGCTTTAGTCGTTGCAAGAAAAGATCCCCCGTTAACCAAGATTAGCGTAAATTACGACAACGATAAAAAAGAAGAGGGCGGTTAGATAAGAAACCTTTAAATTATCACGCATGGCGCCATCCTCCCTTTAGCAAATTTACTGAAATAAGTAATTGTATTATCACTTTCCTATAATATAATAAAGTTGTTTTTATTAAATGTAAATTGAGAAAGCAGATAAATACTATGACCTTGAAAGTTAAACACTGGCTTTACGCAATCTTTTGCCTGTTGGTGGTTGGCACGGTACTTACTCACCGTGTCCACACCCTTCGTGCCCAAAAAGCACGGATTGCACGCCAGGCTAAAATTAAGCGCTCCCGGCACCAGGCGGCTAAACGGCGTGCAGTGGTCGCACAACGAAATGCCAATATGCGGACGCCCATTAATTGGCGGAAATCATCGGAAACAATTCCTTACCCGGACCTGAAACAGGCCAAGAATTTGTGGGTTAAAGTGTGTCTCAAAAAGAACCGGACCTACGTTTATGATGGCAAACACATCATCTACACGATGTACTGCACCGGGGGAATTTACCAACGGGATGACAAGACGGGCAAGATGAAGAGCCTAACCCCGACTGGCACTTACCACATTCAAAACGAGCGCGGTGACCACTTTTACAATGCACAGCTGAACGAAGGGGCCAATTACTATGTCTCCTGGCTAGACCACGGGAAGTACCTCTTCCACAGTGTCCCAACGGTTGGTAATGGCAAGTATAATAAGACCGAAGCCGCTAAACTCGGCAAGACGCAGGGGTCCCACGGTTGTGTCCGTTTGTCCGTTCCGGATGCCCGCTGGTTCTTTCGAAACGTCCCCGTTGGAACGAAGATTGTGGTTACTAACTGAGATGCAGGTGAATGTACTTGAGACCCGGGATGACGATATTCACAATCAGGAGGGTAATAATTGCCGTTAAAAAGGTGATCCGTATAAGTGGAACCAGCAGGATTAAGAGGTCATAAGCAATCATTGCAATAATGAGACCACAGTTACAGAGAACCAGGTTCTTAATAAAACTTTTTGGGAAAATGTTGAACACGGTGATCACCGTTCCTAACGGATAATAATGGTTGTTCCCTTGGGCAGGGACTGGACCCACTTGGCATCGGGTGCGGATAGCTGAATGGTGTTGGCGACTTTAGCCGGCTTGGTTAGCCACTTATTGCTGACGGGGTGCTGGTCTTTGCTTACTGGCGATTCAAAGTAGTAGTGGTGACCAAACTCAGCCCAGTTCTTGGCAGAAACCGTATGCTGGCCCTGAACGTGGAAAAGCTGCTGACCATATTTGCCTTGACTGGTGAAACGGCCAGGTTGGACGTTGATCTGGGCATGCATGATGTAGATTACCTTATGCTTGCTTAGAACAAAGACCTTCTGCATTCCGGGCTCCGCAATCAGGCGCAGGTCGGCCTGCTTTTTCAAATTAGGGTAACTGCGGTGCTCCGACGCTTTGTACAATCGTGCCCGACTCAGGAGGTTGGTATTGTAGACCTGGCTGGTGCGGCGTGCTTCGGAAATGAAATGACTGCTGTCCAGGTAGCAGCGGGCATTGATGAAGAGGACGACAAGCAAAAGAATCACCCCCGCAATTTGACAGAGGTGTTTGAATTCGCGGTTCATTACTGGGTTAACCCCTTTCGGAAGAATACTATTACTATCTTACCGTTATTTTTGAAACTGACAAATGCAATTTAACAAAATGGGAGAAAATTCATGAAAAAGTTTTTTTCATTCTTAATCGCGCTGCTGCTTTTACTGAGCGTGGCAACCGGCGCGTCAGCTAGCAAACGTATCGATGCCTCGGCAGCGGTCATGGTGGACGCCTCGACTGGTCAGGTTATTTACGAGCAAAGCCCAAATATGAAGTTGCCCGTGGCATCCGTCAGCAAGTTACTTACGATTGCCGTGATTCATGACGAATTAAAGCAAAACGTTATCACCGCCAACAGTAAGGTCCAGATAACACCCGATGTCGCAGCCATTTCCAACGACCCTAGTTATTCGAGTATTGGCCTGCAGGCGGGTCAGTCGTATACTGTCCGGGAGTTGGTCAACGCGGCGATGGTCAAGTCTGCCGATGGGGCAACCCTCGCCCTGGCAATGGCGGACGGCAGTAACATTGAAGAGTTTAACCTTAAGCTTCAGCAAAAGGCTAAGGACCTCGGTTTGAAAAAGTGCTCAATCGTGAACCCGGTGGGCCTTACTAATGGCGACCTGAAGAACTTGAAGTTAAACCAGTATTCGGATAAGGCGGAAAACGCCATGACCGCTGCCGACGCGGCCATCTTAGCCCGCTACCTTGTCCGGTCATATCCGGATATTCTCCAGGTAACTGCCCAGAAAAGTGCCTGCTTTTACATTGCTAAAAATAAGACCGTGAAGGAGGAGAACTTGAATAAGATGCTTCCTGGCGACAAGTACACGGTAAGTGGTGTCCAGATCGACGGCTTAAAGACCGGGACCTCTGATGCCGCCGGAGCGTGTTTTGTCAGTACCGGCCTTTACCGCGGTCACCGTATCATCACCGTGGTCCTCCACGCCAACGGGAACGATAAAGACGCCCGCTTCACGACAACCCAGCAGCTTTATAACATGCTAAAGCAAACGCCCCTCCAGGAAATTACCCTGCCGAAAAATTTGCGTCAGCAGTGGGTTGCTAACGGGAACCAGCGGACCACCGATATCAAACCACAGAAGCTGATGATCTGGGGGAGCAAACCAGTCCGCCACTACACCTTAGCGGTTAACTATGACCACCAGAAGCAAAATAAGCGGGGAAGGCTCTTGGCCCCAATCAGGAAGAATGAACGGGTTGGTGAGATTGAGCTATCGAGCCCGGACATCCGGACAATCAATGGCGAACCGCTGACCTATGACCTCTACAGTGAGGAACAGGTCCCGCGGGGTAACTTCTGGCAGCGGCTGTGGCATTAATATAAAGAGAATATGACGATTCAAAAATGAGCGCCAGTGTTCGGCTTTTACCGGATACTGGCGCTCATTTTATTTTGGCTATGAACTTCTTACTGGTTTTTATTATTACCGTCCGGGTTAGTAATCTTAATCCGGTTAGAATCGGTAGAAGAGTGGTTTTGTTCTGGAGCATCGGTGCTGTAATCATCAACTGTCGATTGGTTGTTGTTTTTGCTAAAGATACTCGTTGACTTATTGCCCTTCTTCTTTTCAATCCGTTGAGCCCGCTTCAGCCCGTTGGAGTAGTTATAATCGGCGGGGTTGACGGCCTTAAAGCCCTTCGGATGGTAGAAGCGGAGGAGGTTCTTTTCGTTTAAGGAATCGGAAAGGCTTAGTTCCGTGTTGACTAGTTTCTGGTCCCTTTGTAACTTGGCCCGCTGCTTCTTGGTCAACTTGGCCTTCTTCCCGGTCCGGTTGTTATAGATAGTGCCACTAATACTGGTGTAGTGCGGCGTAACGAAGTCCTGGTTCCGGAAAGCAACGACTTGACTGTGCTGCTTTGAGAAGAGATCGGTCCCAAACTGGATGTAACGTTTCGAACTGATACCAAGTAGGTGGAGGAGAGTTGGCAAGACGTCAACTTCACCCCCATAGGTGTGAACAATGTGGCCGTGATTACCGGCGTTAGGGATGACGAACATCAACGGTACCCGTTGTAGTTGGGCGTTGTCAAAATCCGTCCAGTCATCGGCATTCTTTCCGAGAACCCCTGCTAACGAAGTGTTTTCACTATTGGAGATTCCGTAGTGGTCCCCATAAATCATGATGATGGAATGGTTGTAGAGTCCGCTCTTCTTAAGGTAGTTGAAGAACTCTTGAACCGACTGGTCGAGGTAGTGGGCGGTAATGAAGTAGTTGTCTACGTTTTCGTCCCCTGAATCAGTGGTTTGGAAGTTCGGATCCTTATCCTCATCATCGAGGGTGTACGGGAAGTGGTTAGTGACCGTAATGTACTTGGCGTAGAAGGGCTGCTGGAGGTTTTGCAAGTACTTGATGGAATCCTTGAACAGCAGCTTATCCTTCAGCCCGTAGCCGGTTGACTTGTCACCCGAAGTGTCGAAGTAACTAGCATCAAAGAAGTACTGGTAGCCGAGGTTCTTGTAAACATTGTTCCGGTTCCAGAAGCTGGCGACGTTACCGTGGAAGACTGCACTAGTGTAGCCAGCCCGCTGCTTGAGGATGGCCGGGGCCCCTTGGAAGGTGTTGTCACTGCCAAGGGTGGCAAAGAGTGAACCTTGAGGAAGGCCAAAGGTACTGGTTTCCAGGAGGTTTTCAGCGTCACTGGTCTTCCCCTGGCCAACTTGGTGGAAGAAGTTATCGAAGGCGTAGGTCTCGTTGCTGTGGTAAAGCGAGTTCAGGAACGGCGTGACTTCCTGTCCGTTGATCTTCTTGTCAATCAGGAACTGCTGGAAGCTTTCCAGGTGGATGATGATGACATTCCGTCCCTTGGCAATCCCAAACATCTGTGGGTTCGCCTTGGCATAGTGCTTGTCGGTAAACTTCTTGACCTTCTTCAGCTCCGACTTAGTAGCGCTCTGCCGCATATCGTTAATGTGCTGGGACTTCACCAGGTCGTATCCGGTAAAGGTGTCAATCCCTAGGTACTTAACGATGTAGGTCCGGTCAAACGTCCGCCCCAAAAGCTGTGGCCGGTCCATTTCGGCAAACGAGAGGTTCACCCCGAAGAGAACCAGGGCCATTGAGGTAAAGGCGAAGGCAAGCCGTGAACCGATTGCCCGCTTATCAAAGCGAACCTTTTTTAAGAGCATCAAGACGACGATGACGACGATGTCAAGCCAGTAGAAGACGTCGTGAAAGTTTGTTAGGGCAAGCGAACTGCCGCTGAGCCCCTGGTTCACCTTCGAATAGCCCGTCATGGTGGCAATCGTCATGAAGTCGGTAAATTCACGGAAGTAAATAACGTTAAGGTAGAGCAGGAGCGTATTGGCAATGTCGAGCCCCATCAAAACAGGGTAGAAGAAGCGCGCCCGCTTAAAGTAAAATGCAATACTATAGATTAAGGCAGTGGTTGCTACGGGATTAAACAGCAAAATGAGGTACTGGAAAAATCCGGAAGCCCCCAGCTTAAAATCAGTGAAGTAAGCAAATAGGGTTTTAAACCAAAAAAGGACGACTAGGAGGGTGAAGAACCCAATCCTAGTGTCCACAAATTTGCTTAATTTTTTCATTAGGAATGTTCCTCGCAATCAATGTTTATATTTAATTGGTTTTGACAAATCAGAACCATTTTATCACAGATTGCAAGTAAACAATTGGCATTGTTAGTTTCGTTGCGAAAACTTAATTCTTTGCGACCGCTGGAACGGGCGTCGGGGCCGCCAGCCAATCGTAATGAAAAAGCCGCTTCAAATGCCGGTTAACAGGGATCCAGATCCCCGCCTTCAAGATGTCTTTTAAAGAGGCCAGCATGGTTTTATCCTGCCGGTAAGTCTTAGAAAGGGGGATTCGCAAAGTCTGTCCATCTTCGGTAACAACTTTCACCGTTCGACCCGTCACCGCCACAATCCTGGCGGCAACGATGTCAGAGTGAGCTGTGTCTTTAAGTGTCATATTGATTCCTTCCTTCTATGTTCTTCAGTGTACGGAACAGATATGAAGAAAATGTGTTTAAAAGTCTAAACTCATCCTAAGCTTGATTCCGTGGCTTTACGCTAATGAAAGCGGTAAAATGATAATGAAGTCTTAGAAGTGGAGGTTATGAAAATGACAAAGTTAAACTTATACCTCGTTCGTCACGGTCAAACCTATTTCAACATCTATAACAAGTTGCAGGGGTGGAGTAATTCACCACTGACGGCCAAGGGGAAGGAAAATGCCTGGCAAGCGGGTGAACGACTCAAGAATGTCCATTTTGATGCGGCATTTTGTAGTGACACAACGCGGGCAATGGAGACAATCCAAAGGATCCTGGATATGAACCAGGCGGATTCGGTTAAGCACCCGACTACTACCCCTTACTTCCGGGAGGAGTTTTACGGCTCGTATGAGGGAACCAACATGGACGTTGCCTGGTACAACGCGGGCGCCCCGCACGGCCTTAAGAACTTCCATGATATTGTAACTAAGTACTCAATTGGCCAAGCAAAGGATTGGCTGAAAGACGCCGACCCCTTCCACGATGCGGAAAACAACCAGGAATACTGGAAACGGGTGGATAAGGGAATTGACCTTATCCGCAATGCTGACTTGCCAGAGGATGCCAACGTTCTGTGGGTAAGTCACGGTAATACCCTTTTAAGCCTTGTTGAACGCTTCGGCGGTGGCAAGTATGACGTGACTGTTCGCCCCGCCAATGGTAGCTTGACGCAGATGCTTTTAACCGATGACAACATCAAAGTTGTTTCATACAACAAATAGTTCGGTATGTTTCGCGTGAAACAAGTACGGAAGTTTCTTTTAGTGCAAAATAAGCGGTGGCCTTCAGTGTTCGAATTTCCGGGCATTGGGGTCTTTTGTGTATACGGTACTTCAATGCATACAGAATTTATATCACGATCCCTTGATGTTTGCGGTATAATCGATCCTGATACTTTTTAGGGAAGCGGGTAAAAATGACTAAGTTTATGCAGCACACCAAGGGTGAGATGGCCCAATGGGAGGATACCCAGGCCAAGGAATTAGTGAAGATTCGGGCATCCCAGCGCCACCTCATCTATAACGTGGTGGCGTACCTATTGATCTCAATTATTGAGTACTGGCTTGCGGCGGTCAGCAAGTCCCAGACACTGCGGGCGGACGCCTTTAATAACCTTTCGGGAATTATTTCCATCGTCCTTTTGATGCTAGGCCTACACATTGCCCAAGACGTTGACGATGACGACATCATTGGGGCCAAGCTTCCGGAAGATGGCTACCAGGCACACCTGGGAACGGACCAGCGGGTGCAGTTTGTCCGTTGGCGGTACGAGACGGTTTTCTCCCTGGTAACGGCCGTGGTGATGGTGGCCATTGCCCTAAGCGTTATTATTGATGGGATTAAGGGCCTCTTGAGCTCGAATGACCGGGTAGTGCCCCAACCGATTGCCATCGTGGGGGCCGGTATTGCGTCAGTGATAATGCTGGTCGTGTGGTACATGAACCGGCAGACCGGCCGCAAGCTGCAAAACGCAGCCCTGTTGGCTTCGGCCCAGGACAGCTTGAGTGACGCCTTCACGAGTATTGGAACGATGATTGCAATTGCTGGGGCCCTGCTCTTCAACTTTACCTGGCTAGATGGGGCTACCAGTATTATTGTCGGCTTCTTTATCCTGTATTCGGGGCTGAAGATTTTCTTTGAAAGCAGCCTGAACTTGACCGACTACTTTGATCCCAAGGCCGAGCATGAGTACGGGCAGGCAATCTTAGCGGTTCCGGCAATTCAATACATTGCTGAACTGAAGGCCCACTACAACGGTAACCTGGTTACTTTGGATGCCACCCTGGTTGTTGACAGTAAGATGACGGTCCTGGAGAGCTTCCAGCTGTCAGAGCGGATTGAACAGATACTCCGCGAGCGCTTTGGGATTATTGACGCCGATATTTCCTTTATCCCCGACCCACGATCATTTACGGATAAGGATGTTCATGGTCGATTCTAGGGATGCATCATAAAAGAGGATGAGAACAAGCTGAAGCTTTTTCTCATCCTCTTTTTATAATGGCTAGTTTTGCGGGGCACTCTTCTTTAAGCCAATCCCGGTAAAACCACTGAGGATGGAGAAGACTGGTGAGAACAGGCTAAAGAAGGCAAAGGGAAGAAAGTGAAGGACAGGGACCCCTAGCGTGGAGGCGGCGAAGGAGCCAGCCACGCCCCATGGAATCAGGTAGTTGATGACACTTCCCCCGTCTTCGAGGACCCGACTGAGGGCTAACGGGGCCAGCCCGATCCGACTAAATGCGGGCTTGAAGGCCTTCCCGGGAAGAATAACGGAGAGGTACTGTTCACCGACAAACAGGTTGATTCCAATCCCCGAAAAGATGGTTGTCGTAACCAGGGAACCAGGCTTGCGGAGGTGCTTTACCAGGGGCTCCATTGCCACCTGGACAACGTTAAACTTCATTAGGATGCCCCCCAGTGAGAGGGTAACGATGATCAAAGAAACGGTCGCCATCATGCTGGTGATCCCACCCCGGGACAGCAGGGCGTTGACGGCGGCGTCACTGGTGTGGGCCACGAAGCCCTCGCCGATTAACGTGGTGAGGGATTTTAATGACTCATGCGGGTTCTGGAAGAAAATCATCCCGACCGTTACTAGGATATTGATAAACAGTGTTGGAATGGCCGGGATGTGCTTCCAGGCGCAGGCAAACATCAGAATGATTGGCAAAAGTGCCCACCAGCTGATAACGAAATGCTGGTTTAAGATGGCGGTTGTGTGGGCAATCTTGGCGGCACTCATCTGGTTGCTTGAGTTCCCAAGGACCCAAAAGAGGACCAGGGAGACGATGAAGGACGGAATCGTTGACCACATCATGTTTTTGATGTGGGCGAAGAGGTCACTACCGGCAATTGCCGATGCCAGGTTAGTGGAATCGGACAGGGGAGACATCTTATCACCAAAGACGGCCACCGAGGACGGCCGCAATTCCTTCCGCCCGGTACCCGCGTTCCAGGTCCTGGGTGGTTAACTGACGTCCGGTGATGTCACTGAGGGCGAAGAAGACCCCGGTGGATTCGATCATGGTCGTCAAGGACACCAAAATCATGGTGACCATTGCGCTAAGGTTGAAACGGGGAATCCCAAAGAAGAACAGCTGCGGGGCGTGGAACCAGGCTGCTTAACTGACCGGGGTCAATGAGACCTGACCTAAGCCGCCGGCGATAAACGAGGCGAGCAGGATCCCAATCAGGATGGCAATTGACTTCATGAAGCCGCGGGCAAAGGCGGAGAACAGCAGGATAATGACGATGGTCAGAAAGCCAATTAATAGGTTAACTGGGGCACCGAAGGAACTAGCAGATGCGTTTCCCCCACCGAGGTTCTGGAAGCCAACCGGCACCAGTGTGAAGCCGATAATCGTGATTAGTGAGCCGGTGACGACTGGTGGGAAGAAGCGCTTGAGGTGGGCAAAGAAGCCGGCGATTAGGAAGACAAAGATACCGGCCGCGATGATGGCCCCGTACATGTAGGTAATCCCTAGTTTGCCCCCGATGGATTCCAAGGGCGTAACCGCCTGGACTGCACAGCCAAGGACAACCGGCAGGCCGATCCCGGTTAGGGGCGTTTGTTTGAGTTGGAGTAGGGTGGCAACCCCACACATGAAGATGTCAATTGAGACCAAGTAGGTCATTTGCACCGTCGAAAAATGCAGGTAGTGACCAATCAACAGGGGGACCAGGACATCTCCGGAGTACATGGCTAGAAGGTGCTGAAAACCCAGGATAAAGTTACGCCACTGGCCAGCAAAGCCGGTCGGTGCTTGGTCGTTGTTTACGGTTGCGGATGCTTGCTTCACGAATTATTCCTCCCAGTATGAAGTCAATTCGCAGCCTATAAAAAAGCTCTCCTTGCCTTTTGCAAAGCAATGAGAGCTTATGTTCAAATTGCTTATAGTCCAGAGTTTATGGCTCCGGGTAGAGACTGCCGTCCGTATTACGGCATTATATAGGCCACTTGTTTAGTAAATTGCATTGTTGTTATCCTACCATGTCAAGCCGCTGATGACAAGCACCTTGTTCGGATTTTCCGGTAGTCTCGGATGAGATAAACATAAAAGTTCGTTAACATCTCATTTCCACCAACGCCGGTTTATAAGGAAGATTACGCAGGCGACCATCAGGATCAGGGTGATTATCAGGGTTAGTAACCAGGAGAGGTTGCCGTTAGCTAAGGGGAGCTTAACGTTTTCCCCATAGAATCCGGAGACAATCGTTGGGATCGACAGGACGATTGAGTAAATTGTCAGGTACTTCATCGTTTGGTTCAAGTCATTATCTAAGACCTTGCTGTAGGCGTTTGAGACCCGCTCAGAAACGTCTGACGTCATCTGGGCCATTTCCAGTCCCTGCTGGGCTTCAACGATAACGTCATCGAGGTCGTTACACTGCCGGGTTGACATCCGCTTGAGGAAGCGGCGCTTAAACTCTTCAAGCAGGGAAACGTTCCCCTTGAGTGATGTCAAGATATAGACCAGGCCGGTCTCAATTTCCATGAACTCGGTGATTGCCTTGCGGCCCGTCCGCTTCTGCAGGTTTTGCTGAATTTGTTGCCGCTGTTGATCGACCCGCCGGAGGGGACCAAAGTAGCTGGTGGAAAGGCGGTAGAGAACCGGGAAAACCAGGTTGAGCTTGTCAGTGACAGGGCCCCGGCGGTGAAGCGTCTTTAACTCGTTGGCGATGATTCCGTTGACAAAGTTCGTCTTCGCGTTCGTAAAGGTGATGATATTATTCATGGTCAACATAATCCCAATCGGGGCCGTTTGGGGAGCCGTCACCGCGTGGGTGGGAACGTAAACGTCGAAAATGAGTAGGGTGACCCCAGCGTCAGGGTCGACCTCCACCCGCGCTTTTTCGTAGGGGTCAATGGCATAGTCAAGCAGCTCTTGGGTCACTTCATACTTGTCAATCAGGTCGACCCGTTCGCGGGGCAGGGGCTCAAAGACACTGATCCAGTGACTGTGGTCGTTGATTCTTTCCGCACTTAACAATGCCATTCATCTCCTTAAAAATACTTATAATATTATTCAACGATAGAAACGGGGAAAAGTAAAGTCAGACCGTTAAATCAATATGAAAGCTTCACAATTTCCCGGGAAATATTTAGAATAAAGAGGTCTAAAGGAGGAGACAAGATGGGAAATATTCGTTGGAAAATTACTGAGCAGCTGGGCCCTAAACAGGCAATCAAAAGCCTCCGGGAACTGCTGCATGACCAGTGGTTGCTGCCTAACCGCTACATCCACTACTTGCGCCGCCGTCACAACGTCTTGGTCAATGACTGCTACCAGTACGTCAATGAACCCATCCATCCTGGTGACCAGGTCAAATTGCGGTTTGTGGGCGACGAATTGCGGACGCCAGATGCCAACGACTACGTGCCGACCCCGCATCCCCAGCTTCAGGTACTCTTTAAAAACCGGGATGTTATTGTCGTTAATAAGCCGCGGGGACAGAAAAGTCATCCTAACTACCATGGCGAGACGGGGACACTGATGAATGATGTGGCGGGTTACCTGAATGGCAGTGCCTACATGGTTCACCGCCTGGACCAGGAAACCAGTGGGGCAATGCTAGTTGCCAAGAATCCGGTGGTGGTCCCCGTCTTGAACCGTCTGATTAGCAGTGGGCAAGTTCACCGGCAGTACCTGGCGGTCGTGGCGGGGCAGATGGACAAAGAAGGGGAGCTGGCCTGGTCCATTGGTAGTGACCCGACTGATAAGCGAAAGTACATGGTTGGTGGGCAAAACGCGAAGGCCGCGCGGACCCTTTACCACGTCATTGCGACAAACCACCAGTATTCGTTAGTCCGCCTGCGCCTGATGACCGGGCGGACCCACCAGATTCGGGTTCACCTGGCCCATGCTGGCCACCCCATAATTGGGGACCCCCTCTATAATGCACAACCGGCGCCGGCAATGCTACTCCATGGCGCTATTCAGGAGCTGGTCCTCCCCTTTACTTTCCAAAGAAAAGAAATTCAGGCGCCTTTACCACCATATTTTCACAATTTTCTGGTAAAATACGACTTAGTTAGATAGATAAATATAAACGTAAAAGGGAGGACATTAATTGTCACTTTTAGAAAAGTTATATGGACCTTTTTTTGATCCACATAACTGGGCAACGGTAATTACTTCGGGTCAAGACTGGCTAATCATCTTTTCACTGGTAATGATTGAGTGCCTACTGTCGGTTGATAACGCGGTTGTCTTGGCTGCCCAGACGCGGGTGTTGCCAACCCTAAAGGGACAAGAGGAATCACTCTTCTACGGTATTTGGGGTTCATACCTCTTCCGTTTCCTGATTATTGGGGTGGGGACCTACCTGATCAACTTCTGGGAAATCAAGGTAATTGGGGCTGCCTACCTAATTTATCTGGTGTACCGTTTCTTTGCCGCCCGTTACCATGGAAAGCGGCGGCAAAGAAAGGTCCGCAACAGTGCCGCCGGGTTAAAAGGGCGCAAACTCTTTTGGACGGTGGTTGCCCAAATCGAGTTTATGGACATCATCTTCTCGGTGGACTCCGTTTTGGCCTCGTTGGCCATTTCTGAAAACCCTGTCATTGTTCTGATTGGGGGAATAATCGGGATTGCCTGTATGCGGGGAGTCGCGGAGATTATCATGAAGTTGATGCGGCGGATTCCTGAGCTGGAGCCGATTGCCTATATCCTAATTTTTATCATTGCCATCAAGCTCTTCTTAACGATCCCCGCAATTGACATTGAGATTCCATCGGGGATTTTCGGTATATTTATTCTATCTATTTTTGCCTTGACGATTATTATTCACTTCGTCCGGCGGAATAAGAACAAGGAGCAAAACTAATGGCAATTGAAGCAACTAGTGAGAATTTTGACCTAGAAGTGCAGGGGCCAGTGACCGTGGTTGACTTTTGGGCCCCGTGGTGTGGCCCTTGCAAGATGATGGCACCGGTGTTGGAACGCTTGGAAAAGCGGTTTGCCGGCCAGATCAAGTTTGTGAAGTTTAACGTGGATAATAACCAAAAGATTGCAGAACGTTACAAGGTAATGAGCATTCCTTCCCTAGTTCTCTTTAAGGATGGCCAGGCCAAGGAAAAGGTGACGGGGGTATACCCAGAAGCTAAGTTAGCCCACTATCTGAACCGCAAATTAGCTGAATAAGGTGAATAGGAAAAGGGTCCCTGACGTAATCTGAAGCGTCAGGGACCCTTTTATCATTCAAATTTTGGCTGGTAAATTCGGTAGAGGATAATTGAAAGGATAAAGGTCAACAGGTCCGCAACCGGTTGGGCCGCAATGATTCCGTGGTAACCGAATAGGCTGTTCATCAAGATGATTACCAGGGCAAAAATCAGCCCCTGCCGGCAAAACGAAAGCCAGAAGGCCGGGACGGCCTTTCCCATCGACTGGAACATCGTCGTGAAGACCAGGATAATTCCCGATAAGACGGCGGACGAACTTAACCAACGAATCATTCCGGCCCCTTCCCGAATAATGGTCGGGTCCTTCATGAAGAGCCGAATTAAGAACGGTGCAAAGATGATTAGCAGGACCGTCATTGCAATGGCCAGGCTAGCAATCACTATAATATCGAATCGGACCGTGGCGTTGAAACGTTTGCGGTCCTTAGCACCGTACGTGTAACCAATTAATGGTTGGGCACCAAAGGCCAGACCAACGACAATCATGTTGGTAACCATACTAATCTTAAGGGCGATCCCCATTGCGGCAACACTGCTAGCCCCGTAAGTAATCAGGTAACGGTTAGTCAGTGCGGTGGCGAAGGTGGCCATTAGGTTAGTAATCGAAGCTGGAATCCCAATTGCATAGATTTCCCACTGGAGGTGACGACTGATCTTGGTTTCCTTAATTGAGGTGGTCAGTTTCTTACTCTTGTAGCGGGTGTAGTAGACCATGATGATGTCACCAATTACGGTAGAGGTGACGGTAGCTAAGGCCGACCCAGCAGCCCCCCAGCCACACGTGAAGATAAAGATTGGGTTCAAGATGATGTTGATCCCCGTTCCCGTCATGCTGGCAATCATCGATTGGACCGCCAACCCCTCGGTCCGCAGAATGTTAGTCGGTGTAAGACCGAAGATTACGAAGGGCGCCCCCCACGCCATTACCAGGTAGTACTCGCGAGCATATTTCCAAGTATTCGGTGACGCCCCGAGCAGGTGCAAAAAGGGCGTCTGGAAGGCGACCATCAGGATGGTGACGATAATTCCACAGATGATGGAGGCATAGAAACAGTACCCGCTGACGTAGCGTCCCGTCTTGTCACGGTGCTCCCCAAAGAGGCGGGAAATGACGGAGCTACCGCCCAGACCGAAAATGTCTCCCAAAGCAATCATCAGGGTAAAGATTGGCGCCCCCTGCGATACCCCGGCAACCAGGTCCGGGTTCTGCGTCTTAGCGACGAAGAAGGTGTCGACCATGTTGTAAATCAGGGTGACTGTCATGCTCAGCACGACCGGCAGGGCCAGGGTAAAGTAGGCCTTCTTAATTGACGTGTGTTCAAATAACTTATCCATGCGTAAAATTCCTCCAATAGTGACTATTGTACGAAACCTATGGTGGAAAAGTCACGCTAAAAGTTAGTCCAGTGCTGAAAAAAAGCACCCTCGCCAGTTTGGGGGTGCTTAGAAAAAATTTCGTTATTAATAGTTAAGGCGAATCTGTAATGACCCGGTTTCGACCATGTCGCCAAGGCACTTCATTGCGTAATTGTAGGCTCCCTGAGCGGTCTTTTCGTTTGCTGCTTGCAGGCAGTCCTGGACTTTTTTGCCGGTCAGCTTAGCAGCGGCCTGGTCGGTGGTCATCAGGACGTGCCGCCCGTAGGCAATGGTGTTTTGCTTCAGGTCCTCGAGCATTGCGTTGTAGCGCTTCGGATGGTCATCGGCAATCGTGGTGATGGCGTGGGTTAGCCAGTACATGTTGCTAATGTTGAACTTCGCTTGGGTATCCCGGTACTGGGCAGGGGTGTCGGTTACGTTTGTGTAGAATGGGGCAATGCCGTTGAAGGCGTTGGGACCAAATGCTAGCCAGCAGATGGCGGCAATGTCTTCGGGAACGTCATTACGGATCTGCATGATGTGGACTTCCTGGTTCCGCTGGAAACCGATTGGCCGGAAGGCGTGCTGCTCGGCAACACTTCCCCGGTCACTGTATGGGTCGTATGGGGTGTGCTGGTAGCGGGAGCTCAGGGCGTATTTGAAGTCTTCAACCGTGAGTAAGTGTTCCGGCTTCTTGGCGAAGGGCAGGTCAGGGTTATCCGGCTCCTCAACGTCGCTCGGGTTGAAAAGCTTTTGGATGTACCACTGACGCGGGATGTTGTAGTCGTAGTCAGAATCATTGTGGCTCCCGAAGATGTGGCGGAAGTTATAGCTGGTGCCGCCATCAATGTTGAGGTGGTGGTCCTTGATCATATCTTCAAGGTCTGCAGAGGCCATAGTGTCCGCTGCCTGAAAGTCAAAGTCAGTGATGCTGAACCAGTTTGGCGCCACCACATATGCATCGTCGGGGACCCGTTTGGCAGCCCAGTGGTGGCCGCCAATTGTTTCCATGTACCAGATCTCGTCCTTGTCGGAGAAGATTACCCCGTTGGACTCGTAAGTTCCGTACTTTTCAAGGTAGCGGCCGAGCAGCTCTACCCCTTCTTTGGCCGAGTGGATGTAGGGCAGGACGATGGTGACAAAGTCCTCTTCACCGATTCCAGCCTTATTCATCGGGTCGATCCCGAGAACACGGGGGTTGGTAGTGCTGGTTTCGGTTGCTGACATGGCAACGTTAGCAGCGTTGATTCCACCTTCGCCCCAGATTCCCATCTTCTTTTCGTTTGTGGGGATTTCCGGCAGGGCGGTGTAGCGGAGGGGGTTGTCCGGTAGGTCGACCTGACACTTAGAAGTAACTGATTGGTAGTTCTTTGGTTGTTGGTCGGGGGTTACCACGATGAACCGTTTGGGATTAAAGGCGTGTCCGTAGTCTTCGTTCCGGGCAATCATCGTCGAGCCATCGGCGGTAGCTTTCTTACCAGCAAGAATTGTAGTACATGGCATATTAATGTCCTCCTTAAATGATTATTCACTCCCCATTGTAGGCCTAAGAAAGGGCTTCCTCAAATGGGAATTGACGAAGGACTAGCTTTCGAAGTATTCGTACAGGTCCTTAGCCGTCAAGCGGGCCTTGTCAGCCCCCTGGTAGTCTGCTTTGATTTGACCATCTTTAAGGACAATCAGCCGGTTGCCGTACTTGATGGCGTCCTCCAGGTGGTGGGTGATCATCAGTGCCGTCAAGTGGTCCTGGGTGATTCGCTCGTTCGTGGCGTGGAGGAGGTTTTGACTGGTGTGGGGGTCGAGGGCGGCGGTGTGTTCATCCAGCAAGAGGATGTCTGGCCGCTTGAGGGTAGCCATCAGGAAACTCAGGGCCTGCCGTTGGCCACCGGAGAGGGCGCCCGTTGCGGTGGCCATCCGGTTTTCCAGGCCGTTATTCATGGTTGCGGCCAACTTGGTAAAGCGGGCCATGTTTTCCTTGAGTTTTCGCAGGGTGAGGTGGCGGCGTTCCCCCCGTTTTGTTGCCAGCAGCAAGTTTTCTGCCACCGTCATCCGGGGCGCCGTTCCCAACTTGGGGTCCTGGAAGACCCGTGCTAGGAACGTTGTCCGCTGCTCCTCGGTGGTCTTGGTGATGTCGTGACCGTTATGGACAATTTCCCCGAAGTCGGCCCGGAGGTTCCCACCGATGACATTGAAGAGGGTCGATTTGCCGGCTCCGTTTGTTCCTACGATGGTAATGAAGTCGCCCTCGTTAATCTTAAGGTTAATCCCCTTGAGGATGGTCGTTTCGTTACTCGTCCCCTTGTTAACGATGGTTTTAACATCCTTTAGTTCTAAAATGGGCTTATTCATGTGGCCGTACTCCCTTCAAAATTGGTTTACGAATCTGCAGGTTACTTTCCAGTTGGGGAATCATCATGCAGATTGCCAGGACAATTGATGAAATCAGGTTGAGGTCGTTGGCGGAGAAACCAAGTTGGAGAACAACCAACAAAATAATCCGGTAGATGATACTGCCGAGGGTCACGGCCAGGAGCCGCTGGTTAAGGGTTAACTCGCCAAACGCCACCTCCCCAATGATGATGGAGGCCAGGGCGATGACGATGGTTCCAATCCCCATGTTAATGTCGGCGTAACCATTGTTTTGGGCAATTAAGGCTCCGCAAAGGCCAACCATCCCGTTGGAAACCATCAGACCAACGATCACCATCTTATCGGTATGAATTCCCAGCGACTTAGCCATTGTCGAGTTATCACCGGTGGCGATAAAGGCTTGACCATAGTCGGTTGCCAAAAAGAGGACCATCAGGATGGTGATGATGGCAATCACGATGACGCCCATCACCACGCTGTCAAAGTATTGGGGGAGGCTTGTCATGAAGTGGCCACTAAAGAGGGTCCGCTTACCGAGTAGTGAAATGTTAGACTTCCCCATGATCCGGAGGTTAACGGAGTAGATTGCGGTCATCGTTAAGATCCCCGCCAAGAGGCTTGGAATCTTCCCCTTCGTGTAGAGGAGGCCGGTGACAAGACCGGCGAGCATCCCACTGACAACCGCTAGAAGGGTTGCCAGGAGGGGGTTAATCCCGTGCGCAATGGCGGTTACCGCGGTGGCGGCCCCGAGGGGGAAGGTCCCTTCAACGGTCATATCACAGAAGTCGAGGATCCTAAACGTTAGGTAAAGGCCCAGACCCAATAGCGCCCATAATAATCCTTGCCCGATTGCTGATACCATTAGATTCATTGATAGATCTCTCCTTTCGTTTTGGCTTCGTGTTCAAAGCCTTGCGGTACTTGTAAGTGGAGGCGGCGGGCCTGCTTCAGGTTGAGGACGGGCTCACCGTGGCGAACGTATTCGATCGGCATGTTGGCCGGTTTCTTGCCCTTTAGGATTGCCACCGTCATCTTGGCACTGCGGACGCCGAGTTCGTACTGGTTAACACTGTACGTGGCCACGCCCCCCTGCTTGACCATTGTGTCGGAGGCGGGGAAGACCGGCTTATTGGCGGCGTTGGCATTCTTGACGAGGGTCTGCATGGCCCCGGCGATGGTGTTATCGGTGGGAACGATGGCGGCATCGACTTCCTGGAGCATCTGCTCGGAGACCTGGTTGAGGTCGTTGCTGTTGGCGATTGAGTAGGCCTTCAGGTTGATGCCCATCTGCTTGCATTCCCGCTTGATCTGGTGGTAACCAGCGACAGCGGAGGCATCACTTGAGGTGTAGATTACCCCTAAGGTCTTCATCTTCGGCATAAAACGTTTGATCAATCCCAGCTGTTCTTTGATTGGCGCTTGGTCGGAAACCCCACTGATGTTGCCACCCAGGTGCCGGTTGTTTTTGATTAGGCCGGCGCTCTTCGGGTCGGTTACCGCGCCCAGGACAATTGGTGTCTTGGTGGTCGAGTTAGCGACGGCCTGGGCAGCCGGGGTAGTAATCCCGTAGATAACGCTGCAATTGTCATTGACTAACTTGGAGGCCATCGTCTTGAGGTTGCTCTGGTCCCCATTGGCGTTTTCGTATTCAATCTTGATGTTTTTTCCATTGTGGTACCCCTCACGTGCTAGTTCGTGAACGTAGCCCTTGTAAATTTGGCCCAGGGCCGGGTGGTGCATCAGGGTTAGGACCCCGACCTTTGGTACCCGCTGTTTAACAAAGCCCCCATTTTCCTTGAAGAATGCTACACCTAAGAAGGTCACTAAAAGTGCGATTAGGGTATACATTCGCTTCATCATCTTCACACCTTTCTAAATAAAAATGGGAGTCCACATTGCAGGACTCCCATTTTGAAAGCAAAATAAAAGTCCGCATGTGGATCCATGCGGACTGAATGAATGTCAAAATCAGCCGGCACAGATGCAATCTGCTTTTCAGGTTGCATCCATGTCGAATCAACCTGAAATTACCGGCTTTGCCAACGATTATTTCGAATGTTGAACTGATTCTGCTTCATAACATTTACTCCCTAATTAATAATTGCTTTTAGTATAGCTAAGGTCATTTCCGGTGTCAATAACCAATATTAAAATTTTCTCATCGTTTGTGGCCGGGTGACTAATTGCTGATTGCGTCTTGCCTGTGCTACCATGAAGTAAGTTTACTATGACATAAGGAGAAAAGAATGGCTGTATTAGATGTAGAAGGACTGACGATGAGCTATGCCGACAAAAAGCTCTACGAAGACGCCAGCTTTCAACTAGAAAAACATGAACATATGGGGATTGTCGGCCAGAACGGGGCTGGCAAGTCAACTTTGATTAAGATCTTGATTGGCAAGGTCCTCCCGGTGAAGGGGTCAATCAAGTGGCAAAAGGGGGTCAAAATTGGGTACCTGGACCAGTACGTTGACATTCCTAAGGGGATGACGCTGATCCAATTTCTCCACACGGCCTTTAGCGACTTGTACCAGCTGAATAATGAGATGAATAAGCTCTACGAAGACTACGCCACCAAAATGGACGACAAGCTCCTGACCAGGGCGGGACGCATCCAGGAAAAACTGGATGCTAACGACTTCTACAACATTGAAACCGAAGTTGACCGGGTAATGAATGGTCTGGGATTAGTAGAAATCGGCAAGGATCACGTTGTCTCCGAGATGAGTGGGGGCCAGCGGTCTAAGATCATCCTCGCCAAGATGCTACTGGAAAAGCCGGACGTCATCCTCCTGGACGAACCGACAAACTACCTGGATACGGCCCACATTGAGTGGTTGATTGACTACCTGAATGATTTCGACGGTGCGGCGATGATCATCTCCCACGACTACGACTTTTTAGAGCAGGTTACCAACACCATCTGTGACGTATCGTTCGACAAGATCACTAAGTACCGGGGAAGCTTCCAGCAGGCAATGCGACAAAAGGAAGAGCGCAAGGAAGCCCAGGAACGCGAGTACGAAAAGCAACAGGTGGTTATCGAAAAGGCGGAACGGTTTATCCGCAAGAACAAAGCTGGGTCCAAGTCGACGATGGCCAAGTCCCGGGAAAAGATGCTTGCCCGGATGAAGAAGATTGACCCGCCTTCGGATAACCTCAAGGCGGTCTTCCACTTCCCGTATGAAAACACCGGGTCCGCCAATGCCTTGCGGGTTAACCAACTCTCCGTGGGTTATGGGCACCCCCTGCTGGCGCCAGTTACCTTTTCAATGACGATGGGCGAAAAGCTCCTCTTCACCGGGTTCAACGGGGTCGGTAAGTCAACTTTGATCAAGTCGATTTTGAAAAAGATCCCGGCCCTGGGTGGAAACGCCGTCTTTTCACCGTCCGCCAAGATTAACTATTTTGACCAGGACCTGGAATGGGATGACCCCCGGTTAACACCGCTCCAAACGATTCAGAATATGTTCCCGACAATGCAGCCGCGGACGATCCGGACGAAGTTGGCCCGGGCCGGAATTAACGCGACCAACACCCAAAAGCCCCTTCACCTCCTTTCTGGTGGGGAGCAGACCAAGGTTAAGCTTGCCATCCTAGAGTTGACGCCATGCAACTTCCTGATTATGGATGAACCGACGAACCACCTCGATGACGAGACCAAGGATGGCTTGAAAAAGGCCCCCCAGGAATTTCCGGGGAACTTGATCCTTGTCAGCCACGAAGAAAGCTTCTACACTGGTTGGCTCGACAAAATTCTGAACGTGGAGAAACTCAGTTTGAAGAAATAGGAGGGAAAAAATGCCGTATACGATATCAGAGCTTGTTGTGCTCTTTTTTACCTACTCAGTGGTCGGCTGGTTATGGGAAACCTTTTATTGTTCCATCAAGGACCATCACTATGCTTACCGGGGCTTTCTGTTTGGCCCCTACTGCCCGGTCTATGGCTTTGCCGTAACCACGATTCTGGTAGCGACCTATAACGTCCGCAACAACCTGTTCTGGTTGTTCGTCATCGGCATGATTGTGGCCAGTATTTTTGAATACTTTGCCAGTGTTTTTCTGGAAAAGGTGTTCCACATGAAATTGTGGGATTACTCCGACCTGTGGGGGAACCTGCAGGGACGGATTGCTCCGGCCATTTCTCTATTTTGGGGGATCGGGGTCGTCCTCTTGGTCCGCTTTATCCAGCCGCTGATCCAGCAGGTGATCAACTGGGAAGAATCCTGGACCCATGGCTTCTTGGCCCTGTTCATCACTGTGGGGATGGTTACCGATACGGTAATGACCATCTTCAGTATCAGACACTTCCACATGACTACCAAGCAGTGGGACCAACGGATCAACGACTTCCAAGAACAGCTTCGTCACCGGATCCGGACGGCGGCCCAGCCTGAAGAACGGGCACTTAGGAAGCAGCAATTGGCCAACTGGCGGGAGTCCTTCCTTACCCACTTAGAGAAGCGTCCTGAGCAGTTGTTGCGGTGGAACGAACGGCGGATGATCAAGAGCTTCCCTAAGATGCGGGTTCTTGATGCCAAGCGCTTCAACCAGATTAAGCAGGACCTCTTCTCAAATAAGTAATTACTTTGATGATTTTCTGAAGATTATTCAAAGGTCAGGACATTTCTTTACCAATGTCCGGGCCTTTTTCGTATAATGGCGAATAAATATTTTGGAAAGAAGTTGATCGGATGGCTCACCACCAAAAGATTCTCACTGTCCTGGGCACCGTTATTGGGGCCCTAATCCTGGTGCTTTGCCTGTGGGCGGCGATTGCCAACTACCACAAGCGGACCAACCAAGTTGAGCAGCATTCCCCCAACATTACTACCACCGCTTTTATTAAGAAGATTGCCCCAGCGGCGCAGCGGGAACAGAGACGCTACCATATTCCGGCCAGCATCACGATTGCCCAGGCTGGTCTGGAATCGAACTGGGGCCGCAGCCGGTTGGCGGCAAAGTACAATAACCTGTTTGGCATCAAGGCGACGTCCAAAACAGACCGGGTAAAGATGACCACGACAGAAAACGTCAAGGGCAAGACAATTGAGGTTAAACAGTACTTTCAAACCTACCGTTCATGGGCGGATTCAATCAACGCCCATACCCAGCTAATTGTCAACGGGACGGCGGACAACCACGCCCGCTTTCGAAACGTTCAGAAGGCTAGCAACTACCGTCAAGCGGCCGTGGCCTTGCAGAAGGGCGGGTACGCTACTGACCCGAATTATGCTAACAAGCTGATTTACGCCATTCAAAAGTTCCACCTTGATAAGTACGATCGTAAGTAGGACAAAGAGGCCTCCAGGTTCGGATGCACCGAACTTAGGAAGCCTCTTTGTGCTATTTTATAGTTTTTAGTTCAACTGCGTCTCGTTGCTGGTAACGCGTTGCCGGCGGAACCAGTGGAAGAACAGGCCGACGACCAAGCCAACCAGTGCCGGGACTAACCAGGATAATCCCATGCTGGCCAGTGGTAGGGCGCTTCGCCAGGCAGCAACCATTTGACCAAAGTGACTTGCACTGACGACGGCTGGGAAGGCGACCACCATGTCACCCAGTGCCGGGACAACGGTAAAGAGGACAACGAAGAAGTAAACCACCCCGTCCCGGTGGAAGAGTGGGGAACTAACGGATAAGAGGATCAGGACCATTGCCAGTGGGTAGAGGAACATCAGCATTGGTGTTGACCAGGCGATGATTTGGTCCAAACCGAAGTTAGCGGTTAAGAAGGATGCGAGGCAGCTGAGGGCCAACCAGGTGTGGTAGCTGACCTTTGGGAAGTGCTTGTGAAAGTCCTGGGCGAAGGCGGCCACCAGTCCAACGGCGGTGGTCAGGCAGGTAACGGTTAACAGGAAGGCTAAGACGACTTGGCCAAAGGCACCGGCGTAGGCGTTAACCAGCTGGTTGAAGGCCACCCCACCATCAGCGGAAACCTTAAAGCGACCGAGGGACATTGCCCCCAGCAGGATCAAGAGTAAGTAAATCAAACCGATTCCACTAACGGCTAGGACCCCCGACTTAGCAACGACCTTGGAGACGTCCTTAGCCCGCCGTTGACCCATGGAGCGGACAGCAGTGACGACGGTTACCCCAAAGGCCAGTCCGGCTAAGGCGTCCATCGTGTTGTAACCTTCTAAGAAACCGTTAGTGACGGCACCGTGAACGTAGGCACTAGTAACGGGGGCATTGACCGGGTTACCGAGCGGGTTCGCAAAGGCGACTACGAAAACCAGGAAGAGGAGTGCCAAGAAGACGGGGTTCAAGACCTTACCAACATTGGCCAGGATGTTATTTTCCCGGTAGGAAAAGGCGAAGGCGGCCAAAAAGAAGAGGGCGGAAAAGAGCAGCAGTGCCCAGCCCTGGGCAGCCTTTGGCAAAAACGGTGCGACCCCAACGGTAAAGGAGACCGTTGCCGTCCGTGGCGTTCCGAAGAGGGGACCGATGGTAGCGTGAATTAAGACCATGAAGACGAGGGCAAAGCCGGCACCCAGTGGGCGGCCGATGTCGTAAACCCCTTCTGCCCGGGTAACGGCAACCGCGAGGACCGATAAGAGGGGAAGAAGAACCCCGGTTACTAAGAAGCCCAAGGCGGCAGGACCCCAATTAGCACCAGCCAACTGGCCGAGGTGCAGGGGGAAAATAAGGTTCCCGGCACCGAAGAATAAACCGAATAGTAGCGAAGCAACAACTAAGTACTGTTTGAATGACAACTTAGGTGATGTTAAATCACGCATAAGAAATCCCTCCTCGAATAAATAGATATCAATAATTGCTCTGATCCCAATAAAAAAGTCCCTTAACCAACTTTTACATTGGTTAAGGGACGCATTAGCGTGGTACCACCCTATTTTCAGGCTGTCATCAAACAACCTCTTCACGTACGGCTAAATAGCGATACGCTGACACGATAATGGGTGTTACCACCTAGTCTTACTGGATTTTAAGATTAGGACTCGAAAGTGATTTTCTCCTCGCCGTTGGACTGCCTCCTCACACCTCACGAGACTCGCTGATGTCGCTGGCAAAGGTACTCTTCTTTCTCATTGCGATCAAATAATTAAATTGTTGTTTATTATTCTAACCATAATTTAATAAAAGCCAACAGGAAATTTGAATTTTCTTACCTAGTCAATCTTTTCGCTAGCGACGGCGTAGGCAGGATCGCCGTTCAGGGCCCGACCAACTGCCCGCTCAACGGCAGTGTTGGAGGTAACGTTGGCGATGGCCAGTGGTTTGTCGTAGCGCTTAGCATGGTGGTTGGCGAGCTGGCTGATCCGGTGGTGGATTGCATCGATGCAGACAATCACGAAGTCGGCGTTACGAATCTCCCGCTTTAGGGTGCTGGAGGAAACCTTTTCTTCTGCCGAGGCGTCGAGACCGTGGAACACACCGTGGTGCTTCGTGATTACTGGCTTAAGGCCCTGGACCTTGTCACGCACCCCCGTAATTACTAAGACGGTGCGTTGCTTGAGGTCATAGTCAAGCTTCTTTTCGTAATCGTGGCGGGTATTGGTAACCTTCTTGACCTTCTTTGGCTTAGCCGGTTGCTTCGTGGTATCAAAGTCGGTCTTTTCATGGATCCAGCGAATTGAACCGTCGGCTGCATCCTTCAGACCATTGCCCCGATCATAGTAGGCATAATCGATGACCATCCCGGCCTTCAAGTCGCGGCCCGGATATTTGAAGGGGTCCACAACGACGGTGTTGGCGGGGGCAGCATCAAGGATTGAGTTTTCCTTCATGGTGCTGCTGATCTGCAGGACATCAGACCCCGGAACGGTGGTCAGCTTGGCGTACTCCAGAACGTTGATCTTCTCGGGTTGATAGTCGGTGAGGTGGTCGCTGGTGACCCGACGAATGGCGGGCAGCCCCCGGACCGTTTGCTGGGGGTCTAATTCCACAATATCCCCGTCTTCAACCGGGAATGGGAGGTGGTGGAGAATCGCCTCAGAGTAATAGCGGTGGTTAATTTCGGCCCCACTTAGCTTCCGGTGAACGAGGTAGCGGTTATCGGCAGCCAGACGCTCTTCTTCAGTAATTTCCTTGGGGGCCGCAGCCTTATTTTCAGCGGGTCGGACATGAACTACCGGTTTTGCGTCCGTAACTTCCTTGGCAGGGCCCGTTAGCAGTGACTTTAACTGCTTTTTAGCGGCAGTTGGCAGGGGTTGCTGGTCCCGGTTTACCTGGTGCTGGTGAAAACGGGGCTTTTTAACGGCGGGCGCTGGATGGCTGCCCTGGCCGCCAGCGTAGTGGTTGAGAATATTAAGGATGGTTGTTAGGCTACGCTGGGCTTGAAGCAGACTTGCGGGGTCGCTACTGGTGTTTTCCAACAGGGTGATCAATTCCTGCCGGTAATCATATATTTTCATTGAGCATTGTCCTTTCTAAAACTTCACTAATGTTAATCATACCAATTCCTGTACCTAATGTCAGTTGATACGCTATGTGCCTGGGCGGGCTTACGGTATAATAGGGACAAAAGAATTAATTAAGGTGGTCATAAGATGGTTAAACGGTTAATGAAACTTTTTTCGCATAATGATTTAGATGGGTTTGGGGCCCCGCTTTTGCTGAAGGCGGTGCAGCCGACAATGTTTGCTGACGTGGAGTTTGACATGACAAACTGTGGTGCAGGACGGATTGATGACGAATTTGCCCGCTGGTTGAAGAGCCCAGAGGCGGGGCGCTTTACCGATGTTTACATCATGGACATGACCCCCGACAGCGACTATACCTTCCAGCAGCTAAATGCTAACTTTGCCAACCACTGGCTCGTCTTTGACCACCACGAGAGTGAAGAAGCCCTGCGGAAAAAGTATGCTGCTAACAGTGTCCTTCCCGCTGATCCCCAGGTTAACCCCAGTGCGGCAAGCCTGGTGTGGGACTGGCTCCAAAAGCAACCCCACTTCAATGACCTGCCGGAACAGCGGCGCCAGGACTTAGCTTACCTGGTTGAACTAATCCGGGCTTACGATACCTGGGACTGGCAAAACGACCCCGACATGGGGGATGAGGAGCGGACGGCCGCGGATGACCTTGACCAGCTCTTCTGGTTCTACCCCCTTCAGGACTCGGCATCTTTTGTCATGGATGTCTTTAACGCTGGCTGGACCAAGTATCGGGAGGCCAACCAGCTCTTGATTCGGACCCTTAATGAGCGACGGGCCAAGTATTTAAAGGGACACCTGAAGGACGTCCTGAAGACGAAGCTAGATGGGCACCAGTTTGGCATTGTCTACGCCAGTGACTATAAGTCCGAAATTGCTCACGAGCTTCTTGACCAGAACCCCGACGTGGACGCGGCTCTGGTTATCAGTCCCGTTAGCGTCTCCCTCCGTAGCAACGGCAAGCTCGACGTTGCCAAGTTCGCGGAAAAGTACTTTGGTGGTGGTGGCCACGCCGATGCCGCTGGTGGCCGCCTGACCGTTAACCCGATTAAGGTTGGTGAGCAGGCAGTTGCCGACGAACTTGCCCAGACGATCAAGAACCATGAGGACGAGCAGCAGACGACGGAGAGTACCCTGGCGGATAACCTTGATCCGGTAGTCGCTGCTAAGATGGCCGCCCTGTTTAAAAAAAATTAAGTACACACTAGGCCTGCAGTGCGCAAATTCGCTACTACAGGCCTAATTTGTACTTTACAATGTTTTCTAGTCGTTCGGGTAGGCGACGAGGTGTAGGTGACCATGGATGTATTCGCCGAGGTAGATATCATTAATACTCCGGTACCCGGCCTTGGCGACCGTGGCGTTCAGCCACCGCTCGTCGTGATGGATTAGTTCCAGGACGTCCTGGTTGATTTGCCCGTCATTGATAATCGGGAAGTGGACGTTTTGCTCATCATTTTCGATGACCACGAGCTGACCGTTTTGTTCGAGGATCCCGCTCTTGACCTGGCTGACTTCGTAAACACCGTGGCGGCGAAAGCGGAACATCAACTCGTTGGCGGTAATCCCGGCCCGCATGCAGTTATCGACCAAAAGCTGGCCGTTTTTGATCAGCAGACGGGGCTGGCCATCGACAATTTTGTGGACAACGTTATTGTGTTCCTTAGCAAACTTGATGATGAAAACAATTACCGTCCAGATTAAGAGGACCATGAGAAACTGGAGGACGGTGACGTCGTTGTTGTAGATAATGCCCCCAATGATGCCCCCGAGGACGTAGTTTTGGACCTGGTCGATTGCCGAGTTCGGCGCCAGGTTGCTCTTACCAGAAATGTTAATTTGAAAGATCAGGCAGATCATTCCAAGGACAAACTTAATTGTGACTAGTCCGTAATCCATTTTGCTCCCTCCTTAGTGTTGGATATTAACCTTATGGTCGACAACGTGGGCCCGGGTAAGGGTATAGTTATCACCGCTGGGGCTCATGTTGACCCGGTAATCTTTTCCCTTGAAGCGGACCAAGATCCCATCGGTCAGGGTAGTGGAATTAACCACGACCTGGCTAGACTTCAGGCCATGGTCCTTGGCAACCGCCTGGATAAACGGCCGCATCTGCAGGGATTGGGACCGCTGGGTAACGGTCCGTTCCAGGTTGGTAATTTGTAGTCCGGTGAAGATGAGAAGGAGCAGGAAGAAAATGATCCCCAGATCCCGGTTCCGTGTCCGTAATTGGTGGCGGAGGTAACGGATCGTGTTGAAAATTACCAGGAGCAGCAGCACCACAATGGCAATGTAGTTGATCAGACTGGTTACCTGCTGCTGGTGTAGAAAGAAGCTTTCACTATAAAAGGTCATCGTTAGGTCCCCCTCAAATAATATTTCCTTATGAAAATAAGACTGGAAAAAGTAAATTTCCAGTCTTATTTTATTTTAAATCTTAAGTAGGTCCATTGGCGAATGCAAGGGGTAGTCGGCATCCGCGATTGATTCCGGATTAGCGGACCCGTAAAGGGCACCCGCAAACTTAATGCCAGCGGCCTGGGCCGCCTTTTGATCGTTAATTGTGTCACCAACGTAAACACAATTTTCCGGGGCCACCTTCAATTTGGCAATGGCCGCCAGTAAGGGCGCGGGATCCGGCTTGTGTTTAACTGTATCCGAGGAGGTAATTGCAACCTCAAAGAGGCGGGCAAATGGGTACTCGGGAACAAAGTGAGTCTCGTATTCGTGACGAAGCTTGGAGGTTGCCACGGCAAGGTGGTTTCCTTTGACCTTGGCGAGCGCGGCTAACGCTTCCGGAACCTGGTCGATCACCTTGACCAAGTTTTTCCGCTTATACGTGGCTTTAATCCACTCCTTTTGAATGGTTTCCCGTTCATCGGAGCGGACCCCAAAGATACGGAGGGCGTCGGCACCGGTAATCCCGAAGAGTTTTTTCATCGTTGGTAACTCATCTTCCGGTGCAATGTGGTAGCCATATTGCCGCAAGATGGTAATCATTGGCGGCATGTACATATCAAAGGTGTCAATCAGTGTTCCGTCAATGTCAAAAATAAAGTTATTAATTTGCCCCATTTTCGTTTTCCTTTCTAAAACGAATCCATTTGTCGGCTTCGACCACCAGCATGATCAAACAGGAGAAGATAATCACCGCCAGCCATTCTACCAAGCTAATCCCGGTAACGTGGAAGGCCTCCTGCATGAGTGGCGTGTAGGTCAAAATCAGCTGGAATACTAGCATGATCCCAATCACGGCCCACACCTGGCCGGTAATTGTTTTAATCTGCTTGAGACCATTGCCGGTGGTCCGAATGCTAAAGAAGTAGAAGAGTTTACTGATGACAATTACGTTAATCATCATCGTTGTTGCGTTGATAACACTTGCGTCGTGACCAGTGAACCAGTCGTAAGCAACGAGGGCGAAGATTGCCATTAGCGCTGAAACATAGCCTATCTGGATGAGGTCGTGACGGTTCATCAATTTAGATGACACCGGACGTGGTGGTCGCTTCATTAACCCCGGTGCGGCCTTCTCGAAGACAAAGGCAAACTGGATGGTGATGGCGGCCACCAGGTTGATCCAGAGCAGCTGAACTGGTTGGAGGGGAACCTGCTGGGCGGTCAGGATTGAGAAGGCCACCACGAGACCTTCGGCAAATGAGGTCGGCAACAGGAAGAGGATACTCTTCTTGATGTTATCGTAGATCCGCCGTCCTTCTTCAATGACCGCCGCCATGGTTGCAAAGTTGTCATCACCCAGGACCATGTCGGCGGCGTCTTTGGCAACGTCCGTCCCCTTGATCCCCATGGCAATCCCAATGTCAGCCTGCTTGAGGGCCGGGGCGTCGTTGACCCCGTCCCCGACCATGGCGGTAACGAGTTGGCCCCGCTGCAAGGCGTCAATGATTTCCAACTTGTTTTGCGGTGTTGTCCGGGCAAAAACCTGGTTGTCCTGGGCCGCCTGGGACTGTTCTTCGGCAGACAACTGGTCCCACTGGGCGCCAGTTATCGCATGAATTTCGCCTGGGGCCAAGCCCAGTTGCTGGCCGATCGCCCGGGCGGTTTGGGGGTCGTCCCCGGTAATCATTTTAACCGCTACCCCGGCATTATTCATCGTCTTGAGGGCGGCAATGACTTCTTCACGGGGGGCGTCTTGGAGGGCGGCCAAACCGAGGAGGTGGATTCCCTGATAAAGATGGTCGTGTTCAATCTCCATCAGGTTTTCACCCCGAACAACTCGGTAGCCCAAAGCGATGACCCGCTTTCCTTCAACTGACCAGTCGTTGACCCGCTTAGCCCACTTTTGGACATCAAAGTGGGGATCTTCCTTGGCGGCCATTTCGAACAGTTTGTCGGGTGACCCCTTGATGAAGATGACCTGCTGGTTATTCTCCGTGTTGCGGGTCAATTCCGCGATGTAGCGATAGTCAGAATCAAACGGCAGGAGGTCTTGGGGCTCGTAAGCAGATTGGTACTTGGCCCCCAAGAGCTTGTGATAGAGGGTTAAGAAGGCACCGTCAGTCGGCTCACCATTGATCACCCAACGCCCATCCTCCTCACTAAGGACCGTATCGTTGGCCTGAAAGCCCGCCTCTAGCAAGAGCTTGAGATGGTCGTCGACTTCAACCTGGTGACCGTCTTGCATTAGCTGTCCCTGGGGCGCGTAGCCGGTTCCCGTAACGGTGTAATGCTGGTCACCAGACCACAGTTCAATAGCAGTCATCTCGTTCTTCGTTAATGTCCCCGTCTTATCGGTGGCGATTACGTCAACGGAGCCCAGGGTTTCCACGGCCGGCATGGACTTAATAATCGTCTTGTAACGCTTGGCCATCTTACTTACCCCGAACGCTAGGATAACGGAGGTGGTAGCGGGCAATCCTTCGGGGATAGAACCCACCAGCATTGCCACCACCGCGAGGGCCAGGGCTGGCAGTGAGTAGATTTGCAAGAAGAAACCGATGATGAAGATGATGACGGAACCGATAATCGTGATGTAGGAAACAATGGTCCCCACCCGGTCGATTTCGCGTGTTAACCGGGTCTTCTTCGGCTTGATGTGGGCCACCTCTTGGGAAATCTTCCCAATCTCGGTGTGTTCACCGGTGGCCACGACCACCCCGAGTCCGCTCCCGCTAGTTACGGAAGTGGAGGAGTAAGCCATGTTGACCCGGTCGGCCAGCGCCTCGCCGGTTTTAATAACCGAGTTGGTTTCACCAGTTAAGGCCGACTCCTCGATCCGCAGGTTATCAGCGGACACAATGCGCAGGTCGGCGGGCACGTTATCCCCGGCTTCTAAGAAGACAACGTCACCGACGACCAGGTCACTGGCGTCGATATCCTGCCGTTTGCCGTCACGGTAGACGGTCGCGTGCTGAGCCATCATTTCCTTGATTTTGGCCAGTGCATTGGCGGCACTCGTCTCTTGGAAGTAGCCAATCAAGGAGTTAAGGACAACGACGGCGAGGATAACAACCGCGTCCGTATAGTGGCCAATCATGATGGTTAACAGGGTCGCAACCAGCAGGATGTAAATAACAATGTTGTTAAACTGGCGCAAAAAGATTTTCCACTTGGGGGTCGGCTTAACTTCCAAAACATTTTGCCCGTCCTTTTGCAGGCGGGCCGCGGCCTCTTGGCTGCTAATCCCCTGTGTAAATTCTTTGAGGCCAAGTTGCTGTTTAATTTCAGCAGTGGTTAGTTGGTATTTTTCTTTCATCTTTTTCCCCTAGAGTTGATAAAGCGACATTGCGACAGGCCCGGCAACTGATTAGCGGGCGGTGAGTGTTGCTTTAAGTTTTTGCAGTTTCCTCCCCCTTACATGTTTACTTACTAATAATATCCTACCATATTCCCCTAGCTGACTTGGTGGAATTTAGGGATTCTTAAAACATTCAAGGAAATGTTGCAAATTAGGTGGGGCCCTTAATTTGAAGAATAAAAAAACGCCCCGATTGCCTAGTAATGGGCGTTGCTGGTCGATACCGACAATTGCCCACCACTAACCACGGAGTGCGCTTTTAGGTTTTATTTGTTAAATGTACCGTTTTCGACTTGGCGAATGAAGTCAGCCAGGTGCTTGTAGTAAACGTCAGGGTTATCGACCATGTGGTGGTGACCACCGCCCGGCGTAGTAACAAACTTGGCGTTCGGGATCAGCTTAGCCATCTTTTCACCGGTGGCGATTGGCATCGTTTCGTGCCCACCAAAGGTGATCAGGGTTGGCACCTTGATGTTCTTGAGTTGGGCACGGAAGTGCCAGCTCTTCAGCTTACCAGTGATGACAAACTCGTTGTCCCCCTGGAAGACATTGTAAACCGCGTCGCCGCCAATGTCCTTGAGGTGGTAGAGCTTAGAGGGTTGCTTTCGGTCGACGAAGTTCTCGTTCATGACCTGAACGTATTCCTGGTACTTCGGGTTGCTGTAGTCGTTGCGTTCTTCGCAGTCCTTCATAAAGGCGACTGCTTCCTTCGGCAGGGTTTGATTACGGAGGGCGTTGACGTGTTCGACATACTCGTCAATCTCATCAACCATTGAGGAGATGATTGCACCCTTGAGGTGTTGACCGTACTTGACAGCGTACTCTTGGACAAGCAGGCCTCCCCAGCTTTGTCCAATTAAGTAGAAGTTATCTAGGCCCAGCTTTTGCCGAACTTCGTCTACTTCATCCAGGAAGTACTCGTAGGTGAGGTACTTCTTGGCAATTTCAGGGTCAGAGTAGTCCGGCTGGTCGGAGTAGAGGGAACCCAGCTGGTCATACATGGTGACCTGGACGTTTAAGCCCTGCTTCTTCAACTGGTCAGCGGCGTCTTCCCAGTATTCATGGTTGCCACCAGGGCCACCGTGGAGTGCGAGCAGGTGAATGTCACCTTCACCCTGGGTGTTCGTCCATAAGTGGTAACCGTTATCGAGGGTAATGATTTTTGTTCCTTGCTTCAAATTGATCGCTCCTTTTTTCGTGAGACAATAAATACTATTTTAACTCACTTTGCAAGAAGATGCGAAAATTTACCTTTCTTCCTGACTGCCGGGGATGGTCAGGGTTGCCCTTTCAAGGGGCAGGGTGTAGGTGATGTCTTCGTTACCGCGGAGGGTAAATTCGTAGTCGGTGCTGTAAATAATCAGTCCCAGTTGGTGACCCGCTGCCAACTCATGGAAGATTGGCTGGAGGTCAAGGGAAACATCCACCAGCTGGCCCGCACGCAAATCCTCGGTCTGGTCCGGCCGGTGGCGGTTCTGGAGGTTAATGTGGCCGCTGCTGATCATCTTATAGGGGCTTGCTTCTTTTTGAAATTTGAACTCACGAAGGTCATCACTGGCCCAGTGGTAGCCCAACGGGAGCCCGCCCCGGTTGATCAAGACGGGAGAGGTGGTTAGGCGCTTGGTACTTCCCCAGTCAATCAGTTCTGCACTGATCATTCCATGGTCTTCCGACGAGGCAACCTGGAGACTGAGGTGGGGCGTACCCCGCAAAATTAGACTGTGGTCCAGCTTGTCACTTATGAAGCGACAACTGAAGTGGCCATCATCCTTGACCAGGGCTGCTTGCCACTTTGCCGGTTTCCTGCACCAGGCCTGGTAGTCAGCGGGGGACCGCTGGTCATTGAATTGGCAAGTGGCCGATTCACCTGCCGCGCTGGTCAGCCGGCCCGCCTGCAAGTGGTAGATGACGGGCTTCCCGGCGGTCCACTGGTCGTAAGCCGTCCAGGTCTCCGGCAGCTTGTTGGACTGTACCAGAACGTTTGGTAAGGCGTTGTCGGCGTTATTATCCACCGCCCAGAGCTTGTTAGCCAGCCAGAGGTTGACCATTTCGGAGAAGTCCAGCGACTGGAAGGCATTGATGTAGATGTGCTGTCCCTGGTGGAGAATAAGCTTGCTGGTTACGGGCATTTCTTGTAGCCGGTCGGCGAGGGCCTTGACGTTGCTGGGCTTAACGTTCGTGTCGTTGAGACCGTGGACCATCATTACGGCCGCCTTAATCTTAGAAATGTTGGGCCGGTAGTCCCGGTTGGCCCAGAAGGCGTTATAATTGCCGGTCTGCCGGTCCATCGCGACCGCTAGCTGCTTGATGTATTTGAGGTAGGTCGGCTTAATGCGTTGGAAATCGGCGGGCCGCTTAGTCCGGCTAAAGGTCTCGTTTGCCAGTGTGTCCGCGTCTTCACCCTGGAAACCACCGGCCGCCCGGACCAGGCCGTTTTCCCGGTAGTAGTCGTACCAGCTGGAAATGGCGGCTTCACTGATGATTGCCTTGAGCCCGGCAACCCCGGTGGTGGCCACTGCGGTGGAGAGGGTTCCTAAATAAGAACGCCCAGTCATTGCCACGTTACCGTTGCACCAGCTGGCGGTGGTCAGTAGGCCGCTGTGCCGGTCAGTAAATGCCCGCCGGTCGCCATGCAGCCATTCCACGACCGCCTTCATCGCGGCGGTCTGCTCGGGTGACCCACAGGTTTGCAGGCCATCAGAATCCTTCGTTCCGATTCCGGCGGAGTAGACGATGGCGTACCCCCGGACAGCCAGGTAGTTGTTCAAGGTATAAGCCGGGGTGCTAGTAAAGGTTGCTGTGGCGTGCGGGGCCGTTCCCTTGACTGCTTGGCGGGCAAAGTTCGTTGGAAATGAGGCTTCCACGGGTGCCTGGTAGTTAGGATTCTTGTGGTGGAGCTGGTGGTTCACGTTATGGGTCGACTTTTCACCCCACTCGTCATTGGTCCCCTGGTTATACGGACTGGCGGTGAACACGGCTGGGAACTTCTTAACGTTTGATTCTTGGGGCCGGATAATTTCCGCCTTAACCAGGTCGGCTTGCCCGTCAAAGTCAGTATCCATGCCCGTTTCAACGTAAACGACCTCCCGGATAAACTCGTGGGGGTCGAAGCAGGCCAGGGGCTTGCCGTTGAAGAAGAGGGGCTTATCCGTGACGGGCAACTGGTATGTCCACTTCAAGAAGCCCTGGCTGGTTAAGCTATCGATTAGCGTTTGACCGTTTTTTCCCCGGGTATTGAGCAGGAGGTAAATGGCATCAACCACGTCAGCCGCGCTCCACGTGTCGTGGTCGCGACGAGGTAGGTTCACCTGGTCCCAAAATTTCAGGGGATCATTAAGGGTGAAATCTACTTCCGGTTCAAAGTTGAGCAGCTGAAGGGCAACCCGGTAAAAGACCGGGGTGGTCAATGCCGCGTTGCCGGCGAGCCAGTCGTCAACCGCAACCGTCGGGGTGGCAAGAATATCGTGAAGCCATTCCTGACCAGTAAGGGGGCTGTCAATCCCACCATGCATCCGTAAGAGGAGGAATTGCCAAAGCTTGGCTGCCGATATCGCCATGTCCCCGTCTTTGAGGAGGTGGATGGCTTGCAGCTCGGCCTGCTCTTGCTGTGGTTCGGCGTTGATGATACTAAATTGGTTGATTTTCATGAAAACACCCCGTTTGAAAATAATTACCTGTATTATCGCACTTATCCGGTGGCCACGGTAATTTTTCGGGCTTTGACAACCAAATTTATGCCGCGACCAGGTATAATTTAATTGATTTGCTAAATTTAACTAAGACGAGGATATACTGATGACAGAAAATATTATGGAATTCCGCCATGTTGGTAAGCAATACGACGATAACGTTGTCCTCCGCGACATCAACTTCAAAATTGAGGCGGGAAAGTTTTATACCCTCTTGGGGCCCTCGGGATCGGGGAAAACGACCATTTTGCGACTAATTGCCGGTTTTGACCAACCGACGAGCGGGGAAATCTACTTTGCTGGCCAAGAAATTAATGACGTGCCTGCAAACCGCCGCCAGGTCAACACCGTCTTCCAGGATTACGCCCTGTTCCCCCACATGAACGTGGCTGAAAACGTCGCCTTCGGCCTCCAGATCAAGGGGGTCAAGAAAAGTGAGATTAAGCGCCGGGTCGATGAGGCTTTGCAGCTGGTGCAACTAGCTGGCTACGGGGCCCGGGAAATCACTGCAATGTCGGGGGGTCAGCGGCAGCGGGTGGCGATTGCCCGGGCAATTGTCAACGAGCCCCAGGTATTGCTATTGGATGAGGCCCTGTCAGCGCTGGACCATAAGCTGCGGGTGCAGATGCAGACCGAGCTCCGTCAGCTGCAGCGTAAACTGGGGATCACGTTTATCTTCGTTACCCACGACCAGGAAGAGGCCCTCGCGATGAGTGACCAAATCATGATCATTAACGATGGCAAGATCCAGCAGAGTGGCACGCCGGTTGACATCTATGACGAGCCGCTGAACCACTTTGTTGCCGACTTTATCGGGGAAAGTAACATTGTCCCCGGAATCATGAAAAAAGACTACCTGGTTGCCATTAACGGCCAGGACTTTAAGTGTGTGGATGCGGGGATGCGGCCCAACGAACGGGTCGAGGTCGTCATCCGTCCAGAGGACCTCGACATCACCACGGTTGAGCAGGGGCAGTTAGTGGGGACGGTCGACACCCAGCTCTTTCGGGGAGTGGACTACCAGATTACCGTTCACGATGTCCGGGACCATGTCTGGAAGATCAACTCAATCCATAAGACCACTGTCGGCGCCCGGGTAGGGATTAGCTTTGACCCCGAGGATATTCACGTGATGCGCTATAACGAAACGGAGGCCGACTTCGATGCCCGGCTGGACAGCTACGAGGAGGGCGAATGATGCGGCAGAAAACACTCTTCATTGTTCCCTACCTCCTGTGGATCGTCCTCTTCGTCTTGGCACCATTAATCTTGATCTTTTACCAGTCCCTATACAATATCAACGGGCAATTCACCCTGGATAACTACACGACTTACCTGACGTCCGGTGTCTACTTGAAGATGACCTTTAACTCGGTCTGGTACGCCTTTTTGATTACCCTGGTCACCCTGGTAATCAGCTACCCGACGGCCTACGTCTTGAACCGCCTGCATAACAAGCAATTCTGGCTCCTGTTGGTGATTTTACCCACCTGGATCAACCTGCTGTTAAAGACCTACGCCTTCATTGGCCTCTTTAGTCGGACGGGGTCGATCAACCAGTTCTTGCGCTTCGTGGGCCTGGGGAGCCACCAGCTCCTTTTCACCGACGCCAGCTTTATGTTTGTTGCGGCCTACATTGAGATTCCGTTTATGGTCCTGCCAATTTTCAACTCGCTGGCCGAGATCAACCCGTCCCTGATCAACGCTAGTAAGGACCTGGGGGCCAGTCAGTGGCAGACCTTCACGAAGGTCATCTGGCCGCTTTCAATGCCTGGTGTTAAGGCCGGAATTCAGGCGGTTTTCATCCCCTCCCTCTCCCTCTTTATGATTACCCGCTTGATTGGTGGAAACCGGGTGATTACCCTGGGGACCGCAATTGAAGAGCACTTCTTAACCACCCAGAATTGGGGGATGGGGTCGACAATCGGCGTTGTCCTGATCATTGCCATGTTTATCGTCATGTTCGCAACTGGTGAAGCCAAGCAGAAGGGAGGGCACACCCGGTGAAAAAGCATCATTTCTCCTGGTCGGGATTGTACCTGACCATTGTATTCATTATCCTGTATGCCCCAATTGTCTACCTGGTCGTTTACTCCTTTAGTGCGGGGACCACAATGGAAAAGTACCATGGCTTTTCCCTGCGCCACTACGCCGACCTGTTTGCCGACACGCGGATGATCACGATTGTCTTCAACACACTGATCGTTGCCCTGCTAGCGGCACTGATTGCGACCATTGTCGGGACACTGGGAGCTTTGGCGATTAAGGAGACCCGGGGAAAAGTCCGCAACAGTCTTTTGTCCCTCAACAACGTCCTGATGGTTTCCCCCGACGTCATCATTGGGGCCAGCTTCTTGATCTTCTTCACGATGTTGGGAATCCGGCTGGGCTTTGTTTCGGTTCTCTTGAGCCACATTGCCTTCTGCATCCCCATCGTGGTGCTGATGGTCCTGCCCAAGCTAAATGAGTTGTCACCAACCCTGGTGGACGCCGCCTATGACCTTGGGGCTAGCCGGTGGCAGGCCCTGTCCCAGGTTATCCTGCCGGCAATCACCCCGGGGATTGGGGCCGGTTTCTTCATGGTCTTGACCTATTCCTTAGATGACTTTGCGGTGACCTTCTTTGTGACGGGGAACGGCTTTTCAACCCTCTCCGTTGAGATCTATTCCCGGGCCCGGCAAGGCATCAACCTGGAGATTAATGCCTTGTCAGCCCTGATGCTCCTGGCTTCGCTCCTGCTGGTCGGTGGTTACTATTTAATCAGTAAGCACGGTGGTCGCCGTCACCGGGTTATTGCGGTTAAGGAGGGGGATGCACAATGAAAAAGCTGTTGACGATTATTGTTGGCATCCTCGCCCTGTGCCTGTTACTGGTTTGCGGGGAATACGCCTTGAACCACCGCGGAAACACGGGTGGGCACCGGGTCTTAACCATCTACAACTGGGGTGACTATATTGACCCGGCCCTGATCAGCAAGTTTGAAAAGCGGACCGGGTACAAGGTTGACTACGAAACCTTTGATAGCAACGAATCAATGCTGACGAAGCTCCGCCAGGGTGGGACGAATTACGACTTGGTTATCCCCAGTGAATACACCGTCCAGCGGATGAAAAAGGAGGGTCTGGTAGCCAGGCTGGACCACCAAAAGTTGCCCAACCTTCGCTACATTGACCGGCAATTTCTGAACCGCTCCTTTGACCGGGGAAACGAGTACTCGGTTCCCTACTTCTGGGGCACACTCGGCATTATTTATAATGACCAGAAGATCAATGCTGGTGCCGTCCAGCACTGGGAGCAGTTGTGGAGCCCCCGGCTGAAAAACAACGTCATGTTGATTGATAGCGCCCGTGACGTCTTTGCAATTGCCCTGATTACCCAGCACCAGTCAGTTAATACCAAAGACTTCACCAAATTAAAAAGGGCGCAGGGACATTTGAAGGCCCTGACGCCGAATGTAAAGGCAATTGTTGCCGATGAGATGAAGATGTACATGGAACAGGACGAGGCGGCCATTGGGGTTACCTATTCGGGGGATGCCCGGGAAATGATGGACGTCAACCACCACCTCCACTACGTCGTCCCTAGCGAGGGAAGCAACATCTGGTTTGATAATATGGTCATCCCTAAACGGGCCCAAAACAAAGCGGCCGCTTACGCCTTTATCAATTTTATGCTGGCGCCCGCCAATGCCGCCCAAAACGCGCGATACGTTGGTTACGCCACCCCTAACTGGGCGGCCAAAAAGCGCCTTTCGAAGAAGATAACTAGCAACCAGGCGTTTTACCCGCCGCAAAAGACGATGCGCCACCTGCATACCTACCATGACCTGCCGTTGAAGACTTTGGGCGAGTACAATGACCTCTTCCTTGAATTCAAGATGTTTGCTAAGTAATAAAATAGAAGCTGGGAAAAAAGCATCAAAGTGCTCCGTAACTAGACACTAGGAGCACGCTTCGACGCGGAGCAAGCCTATTTGGTTTTTCCGCGATTACTGTGTAATATTCGGAAAACTAAAAGAGGCCGGTGAGAAAACAAAGGGCTATTTTTTTATTATTTACGAAAACGAGGTGACGTTTCTGGTGCCCAGAAGATGCAGATCAGACCCCCAACGATGAGGACGGCGGTGCAGACGATCATTGCCAGGCTGGCCCCACCGATATTGGTCAGGATGGGGAGGAGGAAGGTGCCGCTGGCCGCCCCAATCCGGCTAATTGTAATGCAGGTCCCGACACCCGTGGCCCGGACCTTGATATCAAATAATTCTGTCGGGTAGGGGTAGTCGAGGACCAACCCCGCTGACAAAATGACGGCAAAGAAGGCGAAGAGGGTGATCATCACGACATTAGGGAAGTGGTTCCCAACAACCATTAAAACCAGGGCGAGCGCGGACAGGAAGAATGTCCCAATCAGAAAAGCCCGCCGACTGATGTGTTTGAACAATGCGGTCCCAATTAAGACCCCGATGAGGACACAAACGTTGTAGATGACCCCGGAAAGGTTGCTGTTACCCATCTGCATGCTGGTTAAGAGGATGGGTAAAAAGATACTAATGCCGAAGAAGGAGAAAGCCTGGCAGGCGTAAAAGAGGCCACCAACAAGGGTCCTCCGGCGGTACTCCTTAGTAAATAGCACCTTCCAGGAAATGTTGTCGGGGGCGGTACTCTTAATTAGCTTCTTTGAAAGGCCCCACTTCTGACCCAGGTTTTCTTGGATTACCTTTTGGGCCTGGTGGTTGTTAACGTGGGTGGCCAACCAGCTCGGGGATGCTGGCAAGCTGTAAACGGACCGGTAAATGGCCGTAATCAGGCCGGGGACCACCGAAGAAGCGAGGATAACCTGCCAGTTGTGACTGCCAAAGCCGGTAATCATGATCCCGGCGATGTAGGAAGCGATGAAGCCAATTGTCCAGTAGATGATGAGGTTACTCTGAGCCCGGCCGGCCACCTTTTCCGGCATCCATTCGACTAGCCAGGCGTTACCGACGGTGTAGTCGATGGCAATCATTAGCCCAATCAGCACCCGGAGGATCAGGAGTCCCCAGGGATTAGCGGTAAATAGTTGGAGCAGTGAGAGAATAGAGAAAAGGTACATGTTGATCATCAGCATTCCCTTCCGGCCGGAGCGGTCGGCGATTTTTCCCATCAGGGCGCTTCCAGCCAGGCCAATTGGGCTGCCGGCACCAATGAGGCCAACCCAGAAGTTATTCAGGTTGGTCACTGTTTGGGCTTGGGCAAGGGCCGTTCCACTGATGCCGAGGGCGTACCCGCATGATATTTGTCCAAGAATTAAGGCGAGATAGTTTCCGCGGTGGGTGGGCAATACTGGTGCTTTCTTGTAGTCTTTTTTCGTATTATTCATAGCTTACTTGGCCGGTAATTTAGGCCAAATAAATTGTCCCTCCTTGTGAAGTGAATTATTACTACCCTAACAAAAAATCAGGAATGACGCAAATTAGACGGATCATTTCTGATGAAAGATTGTGAAATTAACGGTCCTGATTTAGCTTACTGTGCCGGTAACCGTAACTGAAGTAGATAATCAGGCCAATTCCAAACCAAATGCCGGCACCGATCCAGGTTTCCTTGGAAAGCATGGTCATCATTGCCAGGCAAGCCAGGCCGGAGATGATTGGCAAAACCGGGTAGAGGGGAACTTGGAAGCCCCCCTTGTTACCGATGTCCTTCCGCTTCCGCAGGGGGATGATCCCGAAGGAAACGAAGAGGAAGGCCAGCAGGGTCCCGATGTTAACCAGGCTGGTCAGCTGGTCTAAGGAGACGAACCCGCCCATGATAGCAATGATCAGGGTTACGATCCAGAGTGCTTCTTGGGGAACGTGATGGTGATTGTCGATTTTAGCCAGGAAGGAAGGGAGGAGTCCATCCCGACCAATGGAATAAACCAGCCGTGAGCTGGAGTAAATCATGGTAACCATCATCGTGAACATCCCGATTAAGGCCCCGATGGAAAGCAGCTCGGCAATCCATCCCTGGTGAACGGCTTCAAGGGCAAAGGCTACCGGGTTAGCCACGTCAAGTTTCGTGTACTTAACCATCCCGGTCAAAACAACTGAAACGGCCATGTAGAGGACGGTCGCAACTACTAAAGTTCCGATGATTCCCATTGGCATGTTTCGCTTGGGGTTCTTGACTTCTGCGGCAGAGGAGGAGACGGCGTCAAAGCCTAGAAAGGCGAAAAAGACGACCGTGGCCCCGTGGAAGACACCCTTCATGTGGTAGGGAAGAAATGGGTGGTAGTTGGATGGCTTGATGAAGAAGAGTCCCACGAGGACAAAGATAATGATGATGGCCAGTTTGATTGCCACGGCAGCGTTGTTGATCCGCATTGAGGATTGCATCCCCTTAGAGAGCATCCAGCTAATCAGCAGGACAATGATAATGGCAACAATGTTGACGTAAGTGCCGTGGGCCGGGTCAAAGGGACCGGAGACGGCTTTGGGCAATTTCAGACCGAAACTGGCGATAAACGAGTTGAAGTAAGCGGCCCAACCGGTTGACACGGAGGCCACCGCCAGCATGTATTCCAGGACAAGGGCCCAGCCGAGAATCCAGCCAAAGAATTCACCGAAGACCACGTTCCCGTATGAGTATGCACTTCCGGCAACCGGTAGTGCTGAGGAGAATTCAGCATAACACATGGCCGCGAGCGCACAGACAATTGCTGAGAAGAAGAACGACAGGGTGACACCAGGGCCGGCAGAGTTAGCGGCAACGGTCCCGGGAAGGATGAAAATCCCGGTACCAATTACCGCCCCAATCCCTAGGGCCATTAAGTCAATGGCCGTCATTGACTTAACAAAGTGCTTGTCGACCCCGAGGTAACGATCAAGACTTTCTTTCCGCATAATGTTTAAGCGCATCTTTAAACCACCTTTGCTATAATGTAATGTGAATTATCATTACTGATAATGATACATACTACTAACATTAAAAGTCAATGAGAAAAATTAATTTTTTATTAAAGGAGAACCTGATATGGCAATCGAAGTAACGAGTGGTGCAGTAGTATACCGTAAAAAGGATGGGCAGCTTGAATACCTGCTCTTAGAAAGCCAAAACAAGGGTCACTTCTGGGGATTCCCCAAGGGCCACGTTGAAGGCAACGAGAGTTTGAAGCAGACTGCTGAACGGGAAATAAAGGAAGAGACCCAACTAACCCTGCCAATTGACACGAGTTTTTACGTCTACACGGAATACGACCTGCCAAATGGTAACCATAAGCAGATGACCCTCTACACGGCTGACCTGACTGCCAATGAAGATATTCACTTACAGGCGGAAGAAATCCGGAACTGCGGTTGGTTTAACTACCAGGATGCCCGTAAGCAACTGACTTATGACAACCTTAAGCAACTCCTTGACCAGGTCAACGACCACCTGACGAAGCAAGATGACTAATCAGGACCAGGTATTTGTCGTTTGTGGTGCGGCCGGTTCGGGAAAAACGACGGTTGCCAGCTACCTGCAGAAGCATTTTGGTATGCACCGGGTGATTACTCATACCACCCGGGCACCCCGTCCTGGTGAACGCGACGGGGTTGACTACCACTTCGAAGATGATACATCGATGGGCCAGCTCCACTTGCTGGAGTCAGTCACTTACGACCAAGCCCAATATGGTTCCTCAATGGAGAGCCTTGAAGAGGGCTGGCATCAGGGACGTGCTGACGTGATCGTCCTTGATACGAAGGGGGCGCTGACCTACCACCAGGCCCTTGGTGACCGGGTGACGATTATCTTTTTGACCGTCAGCAAGCTGGACGTTCTGGTACGCCGGATGACCGGCCGGGGTGACCAAAAAGAGGCAATTCGGTCCCGGCTCAAAAGTCGTGAATACCAGCGAGACCTCCACCTGCCACACTACTTGGAACATATCGCCCACGTGATTGTCAACGATGGCTGGACCCAGACCGCCGAGCAGCTGGATGATTTGGTGGGCAAAATTGTGTCAGTATAGGTTCTTCGGTGGTAAAATGAAGTTTCCAGTAAAAGAGGTGTGGGGGATTTGGAAAAGTTAATTAGTGATGCACGGGCTAAGCTCAAGGCCAACCACATGCACTGGACTAAGCAGCGGGAGATGATGCTGGCCCTAGTCAGCAAGGATCCAGAACACTACCAAGACATTACGACAGTTGACCAGGCCCTCCGGAAAGCCTATCCCGGCCTTAGTCATGACACCATTTACCGGAACCTCAAGGCCTTTGAACGACTAGAGCTGGTCGAACTCCGCCAGCATAATGATCAAATGCAGGTCAAGTACCGGTGCGATGCGGCTCACCACCACCACTTCATTTGTGAAGTGTGTGGTCGGGTGCAAGAAATTAAAATGCCGCCGTTAGACATGCAATTTTATGAGCAGCAGCTTCCCGGCGCCAAGATTACCGGACATACCTTCGAGTTACGGGGGATTTGTGCGGATTGCCGGGCCCGACATTTGAAATAAAAAATTTCACCTTTCCTTAACATTTATTTTGGGTAAAATCGGTTAAGATATAATTTGAGAAAAGGAGAATCAAAAATGGCAGCAAAAATACCACCACTGGTGACACCATTTGCGTTGGTATCACTAGTACTAGCCTTGGGCGCAACCAACGTTGTTGTTAACAAGGCAACCCACACAACAGAAGGGGCCAAGATTATCTCAACTTCCCGTGTCCGCCAAAGTAGTGATATTGACCCGGATAACGACCGGGATAACAGCAGTGAAAAGGACGCTAACTCTGATTCTGCGGACGATAATTCGGTAACGAAACGGTCGGATAGCGACAACCAGACGGACGGTGATGACCAAACGACGACCCGGAATACCGGCGATAATGATAACAACACCACCCGGTCGACGAATAATAATACTGGCGGGACGACCTCAAATAATCAGACCAACAGCACCAATAACGGTGGTGGAACTGGCAGCGGTAATAGCGGTGGCTCGACCGGTGGTAATACCGGTACTGCAACCCAAAGTAACCAATAAGGAGGTGTTGAATTACCATGTTTAGTTTCCTTGATATGATAAATTCATCTCTGAGCTACTTTAACCTCGATGTGAAGCTAAAGAGTCGGATCTACATTGGGATCGCGACCCTTGGTGACATCTACTTGGTTTACGTTACCTTCCGCCTGTTCATGAACCACGTTTGGATGCGGGCCTTTCTGTACTGCTTAGCGATGGTTGCGATTACTTATTTCTTATACCTGAACTTTGTTTACTATTTTCTGGGGAGGACCTCAAAGCTCGACTACTTTTCTCCCCGTTTTGCTAAAATTACGGGACAGAAGTTTGGCAATACCGAACCAAAGGACAACGGGCAACAGCAACTGGCCCAGGTAATGGCTAACCAGTCTAACGGCTTATTTACGGGTGACAATACTATTCCCGCGGTTGTGAAGATTGATAGTTATGAACAGCATAACCTCCAAGAAGTGGTAAACCAGTTGGTCGACAATGGCATCTTTGCCAACGACTTTAATGGCCTCGATGATAACCAGGTAATTGATAAGTATAGTGAAACGGGTAAGCCGGTTCAGGCTTTAAATACCAACGCCGTGCCGCCATACTTCGAACTGGTCCACGACAAGATTCGTCACCGGTTGGAAATTTACATTGGAATTAACCAGATGGAACGGCGGGCGGTTGGTCACATCATCCGGATTGGCCCAACTGATGTCCGGGATGCCCACCAAAAGTACCGCATTTACCTTGCCGGTTTACTGGTAACTGATGGCCCCAACAAGATTCCGGGCCGGCGGGGGTCCACGATTTTGACGACCGCCGACTACCACCTTCAGGCCCAGGTTGCCTACCGTGAGCGGGATGAACGATAAATAAAATAAGAATGAACTAAAAAAAGGGGTTGTGACAAAAAGCCTCTGAATCAGAAGCTCCATTCGGAATTTAA
>NZ_AZGM01000086.1 GCF_001435935.1 Limosilactobacillus panis DSM 6035 | reverse complement strand
AAAAAGCGTCAGAGTGCGCCTTTGGCTAGTATAGGACGATTGTTGGCACGGTACGGACCAATAATCGTCCGTAATCAATGGACTTGCTTCGCGGCGTTAGACACAAGCCTATTCGGTTTTTCCACGATTACTGTGTAATATTCGGAGAACTAAAAGAGGCTGGTGAGAAAATAAGTTTTCTCCCAGCCTCTTTTTAAGCTGATTGGGCTAGCTGGATTCGAACCAGCGCATGACGGTACCAAAAACCGTTGCCTTACCGCTTGGCTATAGCCCAATAAAGTGACCCGTGCGGGATTTGAACCCACGATACCAGCGTGAAAGGCTGGTGTCTTAACCACTTGACTAACGGGTCATTCAACAGCATTAACTATTCTAATAAACTTCATCCTAAAAAGCAAGAACTTTTTACAATTTTATCTGCCGTCGAATCAGGTTGCCGTAAGAGTGGTGGCCACTTTCAATCACCTTTGCCCGGTTTTCGGCCTTGATCCAGTAGTCAAGCTCCTTAGCCGCTGCCAGTGACCGGTATGTTTCCGGATAGTCTTTTTGGTAGGCACGCCGCTTGGCCGCCAGCGCTTCCTCGTAGGCCCGTTGGCAGTCCGCCACCGTCTTGGCCCGGGCTAGTGCTGCTCGATAGTCATCCACTGGGGTCACCCTCCTTTTACGTATAGGATTATCTATATAATCCTAATCCTTGAGAAACTCAGTCACCGTGCTGAGAATTTCATCCAGCTTGGCGCCCTCCAGCATGTGGTCCTCACCCTCCATTAGGTAAAGCTTGCTCTCGGGCAAAATGACGTTGTACTTGCGTGCAGCCTCGGGTGAAACGATCTTGTCAGCAAGGCCATGAATGATCAGGGCCGGGCCAGCAAAGTGTTGGGCCGTCTCGTAAATTGGCAATAGCTGGGCGGTCCGGAAGTATTGACCACTAACGTCCTGGTCGTGTACCTGGACCTTCAACGGAATGTGGTTGGGGTCGTACTTGGTCCCCTGGCACTCACCCACCAGGGCATCATCCTTCAGGGTCGCAGCCGGCGCCATCAGAACGAGCTTGTTAATCACGTCGCGGTAGTAGGCCGAAAGCATTGAGGCCACGACCCCACCTTGGGAATGGCCCACCAGGTCAATCGTTTTGGCCCCCATCTTTGTCCGCGCAAAGTCGATGATTGCCATCCCGTCCAGCAATTCACCCAGCACCGTCATGTTGGCAAAGTCGCCATCACTCTCACCACAACCAGCAAAGTCCATTCGCAAAGTTGCTAGGCCGGCCTTGTTCAGGGCGTGGGACAGGTCATAGAGAATTTTGCCAGCTTCATAGCCACGATTCCCTTGGAACCCGTGCATGAGGATCACGACATGGTCATTCTTCAGGCTGCTTGTCCCCTCCAAGACCCCACGGAGGGTAAGCCCGGAGCGTTTGATTTCAACTTTCATTTCTTCTTCCCCTTCTAGTGTTCGTTTGCTTGACTGTAGTAAAAGGTGCCCTTGATTCCCTGGTCATGGTTGCCAAAGTGGTTACCAAAGATTGTGCATCCCCCGGCATTCTTGGCCTTTTCCTTGACCTCAACCCGCAGCGTCCAGAAACTCTTATGTGAATCAATGTCGTTAATCACGGTATCGGCAGCGTGGTGGCCGTCAATGAAGGAACCGTGCTTAGAAATCCGGAATGACTTTAGGATTCCCGTACTGGTTCATATCGTTGTAAACCCACTTTGGCGTGTACTTGCCCCGCACGTCGGAAAAGTCACCCGGGCTGGTCCAGGTGCCAATCTCGTGCCCATCAAGACTGACGGTGATGTCAGACGGCCACTTATTATTGGAGAACGGGAACTCGGAACTCAGCTCCGCCGACAACTCGATCATTTCCAAATTCTGTTCGGGGGTCAGGTAGTTAGGAATATTGTATTCGATATAACCCTTGGCAAACCACACCATCCCCGCCTGGTAACGCTGTGGGTCCACAAAGTAGCGGGGGTTGTCCACCTTACCAATGAAGCCTTTCTGCCCCGCCAGTCCGCACGACGGCTTAACATCAAAGTTGCTAAACTGACCCACCGGGATCTCAACGTGGTAGTTCTCGTACGGAACATACAGCTGTTGTGGAAAGTTAATGTCGATTGTATCAATCTGCAGGCTTGAAATTCGCTGGTTTCCCTTCTTTTCCGTCCGAATAATGTGGGCGGCTTCCAGCTTATTCAAGTGCATGATGATGATCGTACTGCTTAAGCCCAGCGCCCTAGAAAGCTGGGCAACGTTCATCTTGCTCTTGGACAGTAAGTTGATAATCGCAATCCGGACCTTACTGTCTAAGGCCGTAAAGACCGGGAGCGACTTCTCCGAAACGTCAATATCCATATTTAATTCCCCCCTTTATCAACGTCCACTATCACATTAATGTTAATACAAATATTAACATCGAGCCACCGCTTTGTGAATTATTATGCTTAAATCGGTTTGACAAAAAATAAGCCCGCGGGCATCGCTGCTCGCAGGCTTATCCAATCATTTATTTAGCTTCAATATAACCCTTAGCCTTCAGTAATTCGGCTAATTCAATTGCTCCACCAGCGGCACCACGGGCGGTGTTGTGGGACAGGCCGACAAACTTCCAGTCGAAGAGCTTGTCCTCCCGCAGACGGCCAATGGAAATCCCCATACCGTGCTCGAAGTTAACGTCGTAACGGACTTGCGGCCGGAAATCATCATCCAGGTATTGGATGAACTGCTTAGGGGCACTTGGCAACCCCAGCTTTTGTGGTTCACCACTGTAGTCCTCCAGGGCCTTGATTAATTCTTCCTTGCTTGGATTCTGTTTAAAGTTAACGAAGGCCGCCACGGTGTGCCCGTACAGTACTGGCACCCGCAAACACTGACTGGTGATCACTGGTGATTGGGCCGGCACGATGGCCTTCTTCTCGTCGTCGACATGGCCCCAGATCTTCAATGGCTCGTCTTCGGACTTCTTTTCTTCACCAGGGATATACGGGATAACGTTCCCCTGGATTTCTGGTGCCCCTTCCAGGGTCTTTCCAGCACCGGAGATGGCCTGGTAGGTACATGCCAGCGCCTGGGTCGGCTCAAACTTCATCCAGGCTGCCAGGGCCGGCGTGTAGCTTTGGATTGAACAGTTGGGCTTAACCGCCACGAACCCGTGCTTAGTCCCCAGGCGTTCACGCTGGTACTTGATGACTTCGATGTGGTCCGGGTTGATTTCAGGAACTACCATTGGAACATCCGGCGTCCACCGGTGGGCACTGTTGTTGGAAACAACTGGTGTCTCGTGCTTAGCGTACTCGTCTTCCAGCTGGCGAATGGCGTCCTTGTCCATGTGAACCGCGGAGAAAACAAAGTCAACCTGGCCGGCAACCTTATCAACGTCCTCCGCATCAAGGATGGTCAAGTCCTTGACGTTTTCCGGAATTGGGGTCGTGCCCATCTTCCAGCGGTCCTTAACGGCTTCACCATATTTCTTACCAGCACTGTGCTTGCTAGCGGCCACGGCCGTCACTTCAAACCAGGGGTGGTTAGCGAGTAATGTAATGAAGCGTTGGCCAACCATCCCGGTCGCACCAATCACACCGACTTTTAACTTTGCACTCATTCCAGATGCCTCCATACTTTTATCATTATTTTTTAATTATCTTCTAATATACACTTATTATTTAAAAGTTTCCATGGTTTAACAATAAAAGTGGCGACAAGATTGCAATTTAGTACCAGGCCGGCTTATCACCAGCGGTGTGCGGCTTGTTAACACCGAGGTCCTGACGGGCATACTTAGCAGGGTGGGCAATTACCTCTTCTACCAGGTTACCAATTGATTTTCTGGAAACCTCGGTTCCCTTAAAAGGTTCGCCCCGCTTGGTGGTTTCGTAATCGACCTCGTCCTTATCAGTCAACCAGGCCGGCCGGATGATGGTGTAATCCAGGTCGGATGCTGAGACCACGTCAGCGGCTTTGCGGTAAGTCCCCAGGTAGCTGTCTTCTTTGCCCCCACCGAGCATTTCGTTATTCCATTCACCGAACTTGCCGGGGACCTCATCGTAGATCCCAATTGAAGAGATCCACACCAGCTGTTTGACCCCGTTTTGGTCCATCGCCTTAACGATGTTTTGGGCCTGCTGCTCAATCTGGGGGTTCCGCAGGTTGGCGTACACAACGTCCGCCTTAGCTACCGCTGCGTTGAGCTCCGCCGTCTTCAAGGTATCACCCTTGATAACCGTCTCCCGAGCCTTATCAACGTTGGCCAGGTTTTGGGGATGACGGGTAAATAGCAAGAGGTGGTCGTCAGTCTTCTTTAAAAGGGCCGTAATTGCATGCCCCGCAATTTTACCGGTTGCACCAAGGATCAAAACTTGTTTCGTCATTATTATCGTCCTCCTCTTTCTTCGTTCACTTACTAGTATAGCGAGACTATAGCTTATTAAAAGTAAGCACTTTAGGGTAAGATAGTTACCCACGGGTAAGATATTGTTGGGCGCTGGGCACTCACACAATTTACGTTTTTTGCCCTATAATAAGTAAAAGGAGGCGCACTTATGAAAATTGTAATTGCTGACTACCCTGAGTCAATGATGAAAAGCCACCAGCTGGAAAAAAAGGTCCTGCAAGCGGGCCTTTCCGGCTGCCAAGTCGTGGTCTTCCCCTACCACGATGACCATCGGGCAGCTTTTCTAGAGGAAATCCACGATGCCGATGCGCTCCTCACCGCCTTCATCAAGGTTGATGAAGAGGTACTGCGGGCGGCACCACAGCTCAAAGAGGTTTCCATCAACGCCACCGGCTACGATAACGTTGACCTAGCTGCGGCCCGGCAGCACGGGGTTGCCGTCTGCCCCGTCGGTGAGTACTGTACGGAGGACGTTGCTGAATTCACCATCACCACTATGCTTGCCCTGGTACGTAACCTTAAGGCCTACCTAAACGCCGTCGACCACCAGCACGAGTGGCGTTACGATTACGCCCAGCCTAACTGCCGGCTTAGTAACATGACGCTGGGGATCTTCGGTCTCGGCAAGATTGGGCGGGCCGTGGCTACGAAAGCCGCCGCGCTGGGGATGACGGTTATCGCCAACGACCCCTTCATCAGCAAGGCAAACTACGCCAAGGTTGCCGACCGGGTAAGGCTGACTAGCGTCAATGATATCCTCGCTACTGCGGACGTCATCACCAACCACATGAACCTCAACGACAGTAACCACCACTTCTTTACCGCCGACCGCTTCCAGAAGATGGCCAAGCACCCCTACTTTTTGAACATGGCCCGGGGTGCCGAGGTCAACGAGGATGACCTGGTCCAGGCACTGGATAAGCGGCAAATCAAGGGTGCAGCCCTGGATGTTCTGGCAACCGAGTTCCCCGACCTCGCCCATAACCCGTTGGTCGACCGGGAAAACGTCCTGGTCACGCCGCACACCGCCTTTTACAGCACTGACTCGGTGACCGCCCTGCAAAGGATTTCGTGTCAAAATATCGTCGACTACCTAACCGGCCACCCGGAAAAGGTCTTCAAACTCGTGGTTAACCCCCAGGAAGGAGGAGAACAATGACTGCTCCCAAGATGTTTAATACCGGCGCTGAATACGCTCTTTCCATCATCGGTGGCAAGTGGAAACCCGTTATTTTATACCTGCTGGCGGGGCACCCCCGCCGGACGAGTGAACTTGTGAAACAGCTGGGTGCTTCTTACAAGGTGCTCAGCGACCAGTTGCGGGAGCTGGTGGATGCGGGCATTGTTAGCCGCAAGAGCTTCAACACGATGCCACCTCATGTTGAATACCGGCTGACCAGTGAGGGAGAAAACCTCTACGCCGCCCTGCGCTACCTGAACTACTGGGGTGAGCAGCGTGCAGCAACCAACCCTGATGTTAAAATCATGTGCACCGAAAGGATGAAGGAGCTGGGTAACGACGGCCTCTGCGTTATTACCAAGCAACACCTCCACCACTGGAAGCAAGAAATTGTTAAACAAAAGTGATGTTTCATGTGAAACTTATTTGAGTGGGCAGTAAATGTTTCTCAAAACAAAAGCACTTCTCAATACCCCAATTGGGATACTGAGAAGTGCTTTTTCTTTCCTAGGTTTCCGGTCGGATGCCGAAAATCAGGGAGACGATTAGTACCAGGATCACCGCACCGATGATTGACGGGACAACTGCCATCCCCGCAACCTGGGGACCCCAGCTACCAAGGACTGCTTCCCCCAGTGAGGAGCCAACCAGTCCAGCGATGATGTTACTGATGACCCCCATGGAGCCACCGCGTTTGGTGATCGCCCCGGCAATTAAACCAATCACGCCACCAACAATTAATACCCATAGCCAATGCATTACGTCCCCTCCTTATTATTCTTTGTCCCTTAGTTCGTCCTTAACGTCTTGGGCCTTGTCTTTGGCCTTACCAAATGTTTTTTGGATCTTGCCTTCCGTTTGTTCGCGCTTGTCATTAGTTAGTTTTCCCTTGACTTCCTTGAACTTGCCGACAACTTGATCCTTTAATCCGTGTTTATCGCTAACCATCGTAATCAACCTTTCGCTGTTGCCTATTGCGACACGACAATTCGGGCCTTTCTCCCGGTGACTAGTGACATTTGCTGATTTTAGTGTACCAAGACTCCCGCCCCACAACAATCCTTTTGCAGTGACCTTACGCTTTAGTTAACCTTCTTAGCGAATCTTAAGATTTTGGCAATCGAGTAGGAGGTAATTGATTAGTTCAATTACCGACCTCTCACACCATCGTACGTACGGTTCCGTATACGGCGGTTCGACAACTTAATCACTTTGAATTGACTG
>NZ_AZGM01000085.1 GCF_001435935.1 Limosilactobacillus panis DSM 6035 | reverse complement strand
CCCAACCACATGGGCAACTTGTTCAGGGGACCACTTCTGGACTTGAATCTTTTCTTTGATCAAGTGTTTAAGGTTTTTAGTGAGCGAAGACTTCCGCCCCCGTTGACTAACCTTACGTTCAAAGTCAGTTTGCGCTAGCTCAGCCTGGTACTCACTATTTAGCCGGTGAAGTTCGTTAAAGACTGTGGTTTTACTAAAGCCTAAGTAATTAGCGATGTATCGCAAGGAACGTCCTTCATTATGAAGCGTTTCAATGACAACACGGTTCTGGAATGATAAAATAGTGGTGCTCATCAAGGTCCTTCTTTCTAATGGATTGTACGGTAACACCATTAAAGACCTTGATGGGTTTTTCTGTCCACTTAAATGTTCAACTTAAATTTTACAATCTACCATTTTTATAGTGAGGAAGCTCAGGATCACGGCCAATTACCGTAATTCTGGGCTTTCAAGTTTCAGTTAGCGTATAATATGAATATAATGACCCTTTACAGTTGAAATGAGGGTGAGAAAAGACTTTATTTTCTCACCCTCATTATTGTTCTCGAATGGTTATACAATAATTGTGATGGAAAATTAGGTTAACGCACTTCATATATCCATTTTGTGAATATTTACTGGCTTTCGTTTGAGACTCATTCGGATGATAGCGAATAACCATTTTGTCATCCATCCTTTACTTACTTTTTTCGAGAAATCAATGACTTTATTACTACAGTGTGAATAAATCGATAGTAAAATGATAAGAAGTCACAAAGGCCTAAATATCAAGCGCAACTAAGGAAGATGACAATGACACAACATATTACAATTACAGAAGTCGCTAAAGCTGCTGGCGTTTCAGTAACTACCGTTTCGCGGATTCTTAATGGTCACTATGAAAAGATGCGGCCAGCAACTCGAAGACGAGTTGAGAAAACAATTCGAAACCTTAATTTTGTTCCCACAGCATCAGCCCAGCGTCTTCGGCAGACACAAAGTTATGTAATTGGTATCCTGGTTGGAGATATTTCCAATCCCTTTTCATCCCTTCTTGCCAAGGGAATTGATGATGTGTTGCAGGGGGCAGGGTATGATATCTTGTTAATGAATACTAACAACTCAATTGATACTGAAGCACGAGCATTAGAACGACTATATCAGCAACGGGTTGATGGAATCATTGTCCAACCAGATTCACGCCAGTTTTCGCAGTATGAATTAGCGATAAAGAATAAGCTGCCGCTTGTTGTTGTTGACCGGGAAGTTGATGACCAACCCCAAACTATTGGGAAGGTGACCAGTGCTAACCGAGATGCTTGTTACCGATTAGGGAGAATTCTTAGTCAGCGTGGCTATAATAATATCTTGACTATTAGCGCCCACTATGCTGAAGCATCAGGCCAGATCCCGCGAATTGCTGGCCTTAAATTAGCGGCGGAAGATAATGGTTTAAGTTATCATAATATTGAAACACGTGGTCATAACAGGCGATGGTTAGCTAAAACATTCTTTAAACAATTTAATGCTTTGGGTGGTCGTACAGCTGTTGTATCACTAATGGGCCCTGTCCTTTTCGACCTACTCAGTATTTTTAAGGACCTTAATCTGACATTTCCCACAGATTTAGGCCTCGTTAGCTTTGATGATTGGGAATGGTCACAGTATGTCGGTGATGGGATTTTCCTTCTAAAGCAAGATATGGAGCTGATGGGGAACATTGCCGCTAATAAACTCCTTACCCAAATAAAAAAAGGGGATAATACCAGTTCAACCACTTTTCTTCCTGTTGAGATTGTTGCTCGTCATTCACTTTAGGGTATAAATATACTTTGCTTAGGCAATTAGGTATTAAGGAACGCTAACTAGGTTTATTGGCTCTTTATTCAACATTAATAAAAAAGGACATTCAGTGGTGCTACTTTTTTAATTTGACAACAGAATGTTGATTTAAGAACTTCAAGTTTATAGTGACGGCGGATTATTATAAATAAGGTAGATTCAACATGCATAACTTAATTTTTCTTACAGATTTAACAGGAACTAACTTAGACCCCTATGTGCGGCTCAATGAAGCGCAGCTTTTTCACGCTCGGGAACCTCAACCGGGCTTATTCATTGCGGAAAGCCCTAAAGTAATTGAGCGTGCCTTGCGGGCCGGCTACCGGCCGGCTACGCTTTTGGTGGGAAAAAAGGATTTGACACGTGATTTAGCCGACTTGGACCATGAAATGGCGGTCAATAAAACAACGGGACTCGGTCAGACACCAATTTATGTCGCTAGCAGTGACCTTCTTCGTCAGTTGTCCGGCTATAATCTTTTGCGGGGTGCGCTTGCAGCAATGTATCGGGTAAAACGGCCTTGTCTAGCCGAGTTTTTGACCAAGATGCCACCCATTCATCCCCGGATTGCGGTTCTTGAAAGCGTGGTTAATCCAACCAATATTGGGGCAATCTTTCGTTCAGCAGCGGCACTGGGGATAGATGGAGTAATTGTAACTAGTGATTCTGCCGATCCGTTTTATCGGCGTGCTTCTCGCGTAGCAATGGGAACTGTTTTCCAAGTACCGTGGACCTATATAGATGCTAAGTCCTGGCAAGCCGAAGGGGTTAGCATCCTTCATCACTTTGGCTACCAAACGGCTGCGATGGCATTACGTCATAATACTGTTAGTATTGATAATCCCCAGCTGGCTAAGGTAGATAAACTTGCAATCGTTCTTGGTTCGGAAGGCCCCGGATTAAGAGAGAAGACAATTATGCAGAGTGATTTTACAATTAAAATTCCGATGGCTCCGGGGGTCGACTCTTTAAATGTTGCCGTTGCCGCTGCCTCAGCCTTAGCTTTCTGGGAGCTGGGGAATCAAAAGGCCCGGTAGCCGCTATATTGAGTAGACCGGTGATGTGGTCCTAAGTCTTTCGTACGTTAGAATTAAAAAGCGTTCGAATTGAAATAAAAGCGGGATTCTGTATTCTATGTCGGCCACCAATTAAGTAAGCAAATCTTTGTACCCAGCAAATAATATAAGATACACTAGGCCTAATTAATTGAGGAGGGATTGGTATGAAGAAGTATGACGAAATCTTAATTGGCTCTGGCCCCGCTGCTTATAAAATGGCCAACCTATTGGCAAGAACTAGTCATAAGGTATTAGTGATTGAGGGCTTTGAATATGGGGGGACTTGCCCTAACTATGGTTGTGAACCGAAGATTTTCCTTGAAGGAGCAGTCCGAACTGTCCTGCAATCTCAACAGCTTCTTAATCATGGTATCGGTCAGCCGGCACAGCTAGATTGGCAAGCGCTGATGCGGACTAAACTGGCACGCTTTAATCCGTGGCCAGCTGAGACGCGGGAAATTATTAAGCGTAATCACGATATTGAGGATGGCTATGCCCACTTTGTTGATGACCATACCATTATGGTCAATGGTTACCAATATCAGGCTAATCACATTATTATTGCTACAGGGCAAGCACCGAATATTCTCGACATCCCTGGGAAGAAATATTTGCACACGAGTTACGACCTGCTATCCCTTAAGCAACTTCCCAAGCGCATTGCTGTTATTGGAGCAGGTTTTGTCGGCCTTGAATTAGCAACCCTGGTCGCTGCAGCTGGAGCTGATGTAACCGTGATTGTTCATTCTGACCGGGTTCTCCGTGATTTTACTGCGGTTGAGGATCGGGCACTGGTTGAAGCAATGCAAGACCGGGGAATCCAATTTAGATTTAATACTGTCACTAAAGCGGTTAGTCAAACCGCGGCTGGCTTGAAAATTGTCACCAACCAGGGGTCCGTTAAAACTGACTATATTCTTGATGCCACGGGACGGCGCCCAAATGTTGAAAGACTAGCGTTAGCAAACACCGGAATTAAACATGATCGCCACGGGATTAAAGTTGATGGGCACTTGATGACGAGTGTCGATGGCGTTTACGCCATTGGGGATGTTGTGAGCCGTAAGCAGCCGAAGTTAACCCCAGTAGCTGAATTTGAGGGTCACTACCTCTTTGACTACTTAACTGGTAAGACTAGCCAGGAAATAGTTTACCCAATAATTGGGCAGGCAGCCTTTACCTTTCCCGAAGTTGCCCGGGTTGGAGTTAATGCTGATGATGTCGCTGATAATGCTGACTATCGGGTCAAAATGGTTCCCCTCAAATACGGGAGCTTATACGCCGGACAAAATGACCAGGTTAGCACCTTAACACTGGTATTTAAGGGCCAGCAACTAGTGGGTGTAAGCGAAATTGACGATTATGCGGCCGATGATATTAATAACTTTTTGCCAATTATCGGCTTGAAAATCAGCGGGGAAGAATACCGGAAGAGAATACTAGCAATTTATCCGACCCTTGGCGACAAGGTGGCGGGACTATTACCCTAGTTTGTGATATGGCAGATTGCAAGAAATAACTTGAACGAATTTAGTGACGTAGATTAAGCAGG
>NZ_AZGM01000084.1 GCF_001435935.1 Limosilactobacillus panis DSM 6035 | reverse complement strand
CTGGTTGAATACCGTCACTGCATGAACAGTTACTCTCACGCACGTTCTTCTTCAACAACAGAGTTTTACGAGCCGAAACCCTTCTTCACTCACGCGGTGTTGCTCCATCAGGCTTGCGCCCATTGTGGAAGATTCCCTACTGCTGCCTCCCGTAGGAGTATGGACCGTGTCTCAGTTCCATTGTGGCCGATCAGTCTCTCAACTCGGCTATGCATCATTGCCTTGGTAAGCCGTTACCCTACCAACTAGCTAATGCACCGCGGGCCCATCCTAAAGTGATAGCCGAAACCATCTTTTATACGAAAACCATGTGGTTTTCGTAGTTATGCGGTATTAGCACCTGTTTCCAAATGTTATCCCCCGCTTTAGGGCAGGTTGCCCACGTGTTACTCACCCGTCCGCCGCTCACTGGTAATCCATCGTCAAATCAGTGCAAGCACGTCATATCAGTTGGGCCAGTGCGCTCGACTTGCATGTATTAGGCACACCGCCGGCGTTCATCCTGAGCCAGGATCAAACTCTCATATAAAATATAAGAACTTGAATAGCTCTAATT
>NZ_AZGM01000083.1 GCF_001435935.1 Limosilactobacillus panis DSM 6035 | reverse complement strand
CACATTTGATTCGTCGAAACTTTGTTCAGTTTTCAAAGGTCTACCAGTTAGCTAACTAAGCAGTTAACTAACGCTTAATATTTTATCAAATCTGCTTATTAAAGTCAACAACTAATTTTAATTAATTAAGTCAGCTCGTTAACAAGCAGCCTTTATAATATATCATGTTGCCGAGAAACTGTCAACAATAAATTTGATTTCCAATTTGAAGCAATCAATTGTTAACGTCTCAAACAACGTTATTAACTATACCGAGATATCAACTAATTGTCAACAAATAATTAGAAATAAATTCAACTATTTTTAAACAACGAACTTCCATTATTAAACATTTATTTTTGTTCATATTTAATCTCAAAAGAAGGACTAAGGAGTATGTTTCTTTCAGAATGTCCGGTTTCATTTTCTATCTAACCCTCTCCTCGTTACCTTAGTGCTTTCGGATATGTTGACGAATGTGTCTCTCCGTTACCCCAACATATTACTAATATTGATTTTTGCTAATAGCCGGTAGACTGTCCACCGGTTAAGGAATAATACTATGAACTAGTACCGCAGTTCATGTAATACCCTTTTATAACCTAAAAAAGATTCGTACCTAAGTAAACTAGGTGCGAATCTTTTACGCTAAAGTGGTATTCACTTTATCCTACAAGGCCAATCGTCAAGCCTTGATGATTTTACTTCTTCTTACCGTTTTGCTTTTCCTTTTCCGGACGCATGGTTGGGAAGAGAATGACATCACGAATCGACTTAGCATCAGTCAGCAGCATTACCAGCCGGTCAATCCCGATACCGAGTCCACCCGTTGGCGGCATCCCGTATTCCAACGCCTGAACGTAGTCTAAGTCGACTGGTTCAGCTTCATCGTTACCGTTAGCCTTTTCCTTCGCTTGCATTTCAAACCGCTTCTTCTGGTCGATTGGGTCGTTCAATTCACTGAAGGCATTCCCCAGTTCGCTCCCATCAACGTACAGTTCAAAGCGGTCAGTCATTTCTGGATTATCCTTGTTCCGCTTAGCCAGTGGTGAAACTTCAACTGGGTATTCATAAACAAAGGTTGGTTGAATAAGGGTATCCTCCACATATTCTTCAAAGAAGGCGTTCAGGATATGTCCCTTAGTCCAGTATGGCTTATATTCAATCTTGTGTTCTTCTGCCAGCTTCTTAGCATCTTCGTCCGTCATGGACTTGTCACTGAAGTCAATCCCCGTCTTTTCCTTAACGGCATCAACCATTGTGATCCGCTTGAAGTCGCCACCCAGGTCAATATCGTGTCCCTGGTAAGTGATCTTCCCATCGTCGGATACAACCTTGGCAGCTGCCTTGACGATTCCTTCCGTTTCGTCCATTACATCATGGAAGTCAAAGTATGCGGCATAGGTTTCCATTGTCGTAAATTCAGGGTTGTGGTGCGGGTCCATCCCCTCATTCCGGAAGATCCGGCCTAATTCGTAAACCCTTTCAAAGCCCCCGACAATCAACCGCTTCAGGTACAATTCGGTTGCAATCCGTAGGTACATGTCAATGTCTAGGGCATTGTGGTGGGTAATAAACGGCCGGGCATTAGCACCACCAGCCTGGGTGTTCAAGATTGGGGTTTCCACTTCAGTAAAGCCATGGTCATCCATGTACTTCCGCACAGCCTTGATAATTGCTGTCCGTTGGTGGAAACGTTTAAAGCTCTCAGGGTTAGAAATCAGGTCAAGGTAACGCTGACGATAAATCGTCTCGGGATCCGTAACCCCTTCCCACTTGTTCGGGAGTGGGCGCAGGGCCTTGGACAAGAAGGTAATCTTGTGGGCCCGCACAGTCAATTCGCCAGTGTTGGTCTTAATGACATCCCCGTAAATCCCCAGGAAGTCACCAATATCAGCCCGCTTGAAAATATGGTAAGGTTCGTCCCCCACCATGTCCTTACGTGCATAGACCTGAATCTTACCCGTCCGGTCAACAAAATCAGCGAAACCAGCCTTACCACTACTCCGCTTCCGGGTCATCCGCCCAGCAATGGTAACCATCTCGCCCATTTCATTTAATTCTTCTTTGTCATACTTGTCATATTTGTCGTGCAGATCTTGGGCCAGGTGATCACGCTTAAAGCGCCGGCCAAAGGGTTCAATCCCCGCCTCTTTTAATTCTTCCATCTTTTCACGACGAACACGCATCTGATCTAGTTCTTGTGACACAGAATTCTCCTCCTCTTATTGAGCTTCTTTAGTTGATCTTCTGCTCTCCCGTTCTGCTGTCTGTTCAGCAAAGCGGTCAAAGATATCGTTCATTTCCTGCCGCGTTTCGGCTTCTACTAAGGCCGCCTTGGCCCGTGCTGAGCGCGGAATTCCCTTCAAATAGTAAGTTGAAAGGCCTCGGAACTCACGCACACCGATGTATTCACCCTTGAGGTCAATCAAGCGGTTAAGGTGGTCCTTAGCCATCTTAATCTTCTCCTCGGCAGTCGCTTCCGGTAACAATTCACCGGTCTCCAAGTAGTGTTCGGTCCGGGTCAGCATCCATGGGTTCCCCATCGCAGCTCGGCCAATCATTGCAGCCGTTGCACCGGTCATATCAAGGACCTTCTTGGCGTCCTCCGGTGTCCGAATATCACCGTTAGCCATGAACGGGATCGTCAGTTGATCAGCAACCTCTTTTAGTATATTCCAATCTGCGTGTCCCGTATACATCTGTTTTCGGGTCCGACCGTGCATTGCAATCGCTGCCGCCCCGGCTTTCTCTGCGGCCAGGGCATTTTGGACGGCATAAATGTGCTTATCATCCCAGCCGGTCCGCATCTTCACCGTTACCGGCTTCTTGACGGCGTCAGTAACGTAGGAGACCATCTCGTAGACCTTATCCGGGTCAAGTAACCAGCGGGCCCCCGCATCGGTCTTAACCACCTTGTTTACCGGGCAGCCCATGTTAATGTCGATCACGTCCGCCGCCGTGTGTTGGTCAACGTACTTGGCAGCTTCAACTAGCGTTTCCTTTGTTCCCCCGAAGATTTGAATTCCCATCGGGTGTTCGCTCGGGTCAACATTCATCATATTCAAGGTCTTCTTGTTGTGGTACATGATTCCCCGGTCCGAAATCATTTCGCAAACCACGTAACCAGCACCAAACTTCTTACAGATGACCCGGAAGGCCGAGTTGGTTACCCCCGCCATCGGTGCCACGACAACCTGATTGGGAATCTCAACGTTGCCAATTTTCCACTTCATAAATTCACCTCATTGCTCACGTGCAACAGAGCTGGCTTCCAATTGCACTTAGATATAGTTCGATAACTCAACCATCATAGCACATCCACCGGTTGCTAACCAAGTAACTACTTTTTCTGATCCTTATTTTGCTTTTCCTTTTCCGCAATTTCCTTATCGGCCTCGGCATCGGCAACCTTCTTGTCGTAAATTAACTGCAGTTCTTCCTCACTGAATTCGTACTTCTTACCACAGAACTGGCAAACCGTCTCCGCGTGGTGGTCCTCATCAATTAACTTCTTCAGGTCAGCCGTGCTAATACTCTCCAGGGCCCGGGCAAAGCGCTGCTTAGAGCAGTCACACTCGTAGCGGACAGGCATGGTATCCAGGATCTTCAGTTGGTCGCCAAAGATCTTTTTGAGAATGTCTTCGGGTGTATCCCCGTCACGAAGCATTTCCGAAACGAGTGGCAGCCCCTTAAGTGTCTTTTCCAACTTCGTGATTTCCTCGTCACTGGCACCAGGAAGGACCTGAATCATGAAACCACCGGCAACTTTGATACTGTCGTCCGGGTTAACAAAAACAGACAGGCCCACCGCCGACGGAATTTGTTCTGACTGGGCGAGGTAGTAGGTAAAGTCATCACCTAGCTCACCCGAGACCAGGTTGACTTCCCCGGTGTAAGGTGTCTTGTCGCCAGGAGCCATCTTGGTAACGGAGAGGGTTCCCTTCTTACCAACCGCGCCCGCTACATCAATCTTACCCTTAGCATTAGCCGGCAGGTTTACGTGGGGGTTGCCCATGTAGCCCTTTACTGTTCCCTTGGCCGTCCCGTCGGCAACAATGTAGCCAACCGGGCCGTTTCCTTGGATCTTGACCGTCATTCCGGCCTCACCTTCCAGACCGGCAGTAGCCAACAGGAGGGTCCCAACTAAGGTCCGGCCCAGAGCTGCTGATGAAGCGCTCCAGGTGTCATGAATTTCGTGGGCCTTTTCCACTAACTGGGTAGCGTTGACGGCGTATGCCCGGAACTTGCCATCCTTACTCATACTCTTTACTAAATAATCCGTTGATTTCATTATTAATTCCTCCTCGCAATAAAAAATGGGAGAACCAGCCCTGCGGCTCAGTCACTCCCATTTTATCATTTTATTATTCTTGATGGTCAGAATGATCATCCGAATGGTCCTCGTCATTAGATGGGCCCTCGTGAGTATCTGGCTTATCAGATTGATCGGCGTTTTCGTCACTTGGTAACTCATTATTGTTAGCCTTGTTTTCCCGCTTTTCATCTTCGAGCCGTTCCAGTGCCCGCTTTGATTCTTCAAAAGTTTGGGCATGGGCCTCTTCATTTGCTTCAGCATGGGCCTTTTCTGGAATCTTCCCGGTCTTGTACAAGCTCAGGATTTCCTTTTCATCAAGGGTCTCATACTTAAGCAGGGCCTCAGCAATTACCTTGTGCTGCTCGCGGTGGGTCTCCAGAATGTGAAGGGCCCGTTCGTGACCCTCATTAAGGATCCGGCGAACTTCCTCATCAATCAAGGCCGCCGTCTTCTCGGAGTAAGTTGATTGGTCATAACCCTGGCCAGTAAATACCTGACCGGAGCTCTGCAGTTCAACAGGGCCAATCTTGTCGCTCATCCCGTACTGGGTAACCATTGCCCGGGCAATTTGGGTTGCCTGTTCAAAGTCGTTAGAAGCACCCGAAGACTGGGACTTGAAGATCAGCTCTTCGGCCGCACGACCACCCATTAAACCGGCAATCTGCTCTTCGGCGTTCTTCTTGGACATCAGCATTTGGTCTTCCCGTGGCAGCATAATTGCGTAACCACCGGCTCGCCCACGCGGTACAATCGTGACTTTGTGGACAACCCGGGCGTCGTTTAAGACCAGACCAACAATCGTGTGACCGGCTTCGTGGTAGGCAACGGTCTTCCGCTCTTGTGGTGATTGAACCCGGTCGTGCTTGGCTGGACCGGCAATTACCCGGTCTTCAGCTTCATCCAAGTCGTCCGCGTCAATCTGGGTCTTGTTTCGCCGGGCTGCCAGTAAGGCCGCCTCGTTCAACAGGTTGGCCAGGTCGGCCCCAACAAAGCCAGGGGTTTGCTTGGCAATTTCCTTAAGGTCAACGTCAGGTGCCAATGGCTTGTTCTTCGCGTGAACCCGCAGAATTGCTTCACGGCCCTTAACGTCCGGACGGCCGACCAGGATCTTCCGGTCGAAACGACCAGGACGCAGCAAGGCAGGATCCAGAACATCGGACCGGTTAGTGGCGGCCATCACAATGACCCCTTCGTCACCTTGGAACCCGTCCATTTCAACCAGCAATTGGTTAAGCGTCTGCTCACGTTCATCGTGGCCACCGCCCATACCATTACCACGCCGGCGACCAACGGCATCAATTTCATCAATGAAGATGATCGCTGGGGCAGCCTTTTTAGCTTGGTCAAAGAGGTCCCGGACACGGCTGGCACCAACCCCGACGAACATTTCAACGAAGTCAGAACCAGAAATGGAGAAGAATGGGACTCCTGATTCACCGGCAACCGCCTTGGCAAGCAAGGTCTTACCGGTACCCGGGGGACCCTCAAGCAAGACCCCAGATGGAATCTTGGCGCCCAGCCGGGTGAATTTCTTTGGATTCTTCAGGAATTCAACAACTTCGACCAGCTCTTGCTTTTCTTCTTCCTCACCGGCAACATCAGAGAAACGAACCTTGTTCTTTTTGGCATCTGCTGGTTTAGCTTTTGTCTTACCAAAGCTCATTACTCCACGACCGCCGCCACCTTGGCCTGCTTGGCCCATCATCATGTAGAAGAAGAAAATCATGATGACCAGCGGGAGGACGGTTAAAAGTAAGTTCATCCAGACGCTGTTGGATTCCTCCGCCCGGGTACTCAGCTTAACATTGTGCTTGTTGGCATAATTCTGTAGTTGACTAACCGTAACGTCGCTTTCCAGGACAGAACTCTGGAACTGACTTACCTTATTGTTGCGTTGCGTGGTTAAAGCAAAACCGTTATTGGAGTCATTACTATTATTAGATTGGGGCTTGCGGTAAGTCCCGGTAACCTTGTAAACTCCACCATTCGGTTGTAGCTGGACACTCTTAACCTTATTGCTCTTCAGTTCAGAGATAAACTCGCTTTGGGTGACTGTCTTGCTTTGGCCAGTGGATTGGTTACCACCGAAGAAGAAGTAGGCAATTCCCATGATACACAAGAACATCACTGCGTAGAAGAGAACGTTATGAGTAAAATTATTATTACGCCGATTGTTGTTCATAACAACCTCCTATCTACCAGCAACAATTAATTGTACAAACTATAATAGCATACTTGACAATCTTTGACCATTAAATAGCTACTATTAGTCTTCGCTATAAACGGACAGCTTCAAAACGCCGACGTACGGCAGGTTCCGGTAGTATCCCTTGTAATCCAAACCGTAGCCAACGAGGAATTCGTTCGGGACCTTGAACCCGTAATATTCAACATTAACGTCAAACTCCCGGCCCTCCGGCTTGTTGAGGAGGGAAACCGTCTTAACGCTCTTGGCCCCCCGCTTCTTCAACAGCTTTACCAGGTAATCCAGGGTCCGTCCACTATCAACAATGTCTTCAGTAATCAGGACGTTGCGCCCTTTGACGTCGGCTGTCATGTCGTGGATGAGCTTCAATTGGCCGGTGGTTGCCGTTCCCCCAAAGTAAGTTGACACATCAATGAAGTCAATCTGGGCCATGATGTCCATCTTCTTAATTAGGTCGACCGTAAAGAGGACCGCCCCGGACAGGACCGAGACAATCAAAGGCTTCTTATCCCGGTACTCAACCGTCAACTGCTTGGCCAACCGGTCGATTGCCGCTTGAATGTCATCCGCACTGTAAAGCACCTTTTCAATATCGTTGTTCATAATCCTTCTCCTTATTTATCCTCAATGCTAACCACAACCTGCTGCCACTTCTGCCGGTAGTCTACCGGCCGGGTAAACCAACTCCACTTCCGACCGACGACCCAGACCACCTGGCCTAATGCATCGACCAGGACCAACTGCCGGTCCCGCACCTGTTGGGGAACCTTCTGGTCAATCAGCACCCGGCGGACCTTCTGGTGACCACCGTTTTTCAAAATGATGAAATCAACCGCTTGCCAGTGCCGCAGCGATAGTGGGAACTGGTCAGGGGCAAGCCACATTACCTGCCCGGCTCCTTTTTTAGGGCCCGCATTCACAATCAAATATTGCTTAGCATTGATAAAATATCGTTGGCCCAATTTTACCACAGACGCCGGTGCGTTTTGCCGCTGGACCGCGATTTTCTTCCGGGAAACCAGGAAGCACTTATCATACCGGCGCTGCAAAATAGTTGCTCCCGGTAAGGTCAGCTGTCCCTGGGGCGCCGCCTTGGCCGCCAGTAACTTCTCAATTGCGGTCAAAAGGGCCCGCTTAACGTTCAAAACGCCCCGTTGTTTCAACCACTCCAAGAGAAGGGCCCGCTGGTCAGCCCGATCATAACGGTGGAGGGCAGTAAGGTTGAGCCCCTCCCCTTCGCTAATGACCGTCAACTGGTCGGCCAGCCAACGGTCCCGCCAGTCCAAAAGTTGCTGTAACTGTTCATGGTAGCTAGTCAGGTGGTCCAGCAGACGCGGGTTTTCCCGCTGGAGGGCGGGAATGATCTCGTGCCGGTAACGATTTCGGGTAATGGCGAGGTCCTGGTTAGTGGCGTCCTCAAACCACTTAATCCCCTGGGTCCGGGCATAATCAACCAGGTCCTGCTTGGCAAAGGGCAAAAGGGGGCGGACCAGCTGACCACTGGCAAAGGGGCGCTGATCGGCAATTCCCACCAGCTCGTCCAATTGGCCACCCCGGACCATTTTCATTAGCATTGTTTCTGCAAGGTCGTTTTGGTGGTGGGCGGTCACCAGCACCCGGGCCCCTCGCTGCTTCATTAAGTCAGCAAAGAAGCGGTAACGGTAGGCCCGACCAGCCGCCTCGACTCCGCTTGCCGGGTGAACACTGCGCGACCAGTGGGTAACGGCCAGTTGCAGGTGGTGATGGTCACAATAGTCCCTGATGAATTGTTCTTCAACCGCGCTCTGATCACGTAGCTCGTGGTTGACATGGGCGACAACCAGGTGGGGCCGCATCGTGGCTGGGAGCTTCTGCAGGAGGGTTAAGAGGACCATCGAGTCGACCCCGGTGGAGACCGCCACAATCACCGTATCCTGCTTACTAAAAAAGCGGCGCCTTTGCAGGTGCCGCTTGAATTTTTCTTCTAAGCTAATCATTAAGCTAGCTCCGTCGGCCGCCACGACCGCCACGCTTACCATCTGTCTGGCGCTTTAATGTTGAAAGCCGTGATTCACTTTCCTTTAAATAGCCCGCCAGCATGTCATTAAAGTCTTCGTGGTGGTGACTATTATTGTGGTGGTGTCCACCGTTGAAACCGTGGTAATTATTTTGCCGACCATGGAAGTCATTGTTGCGGTGATCATGGTGAAAACCGCCATGGTGATTATCACCATGATAGTGACCATGTTCATGGTGTTCGTGCGGAGCGGCGTCCTTCATGGACAAGGCAATCTTACCATCATCACCGATCCGGGTTACCTTAACCGTTACTGTATCCCCTACTGACAGTACATCGTGTACGTCCTTGATATACTTGTCAGAAATCTGACTGATGTGTACCAAGCCCGTTTGGTTATCATCTAAGTCCACAAATGCACCAAAATTCGTGATTCCGGAAACCTTACCGGAAACCTTTGCTCCCACTTCAATTGCCATGAAACTAATGGATCCTCCTCAAGTCGTCTGATTTAATCATTTATTGTAGATGAGTATAACATACCCCACTATGAAATAGTAACTAGTTATTTAAATTATAGATGGTTTCGCCCTTCTTTGAGTAATTGTACTTCGCCCGCAAAACCTGTTGAACGTATTCAGGGTCATGAAGCAACTTAATCTGGTACTTCAGGTGCCTGCTTGTCTGCTGCTGGTCCTTCAGCTCGGTCTGACAAGCCGCAATGTTGTTATTGACCTTGGCAAGGGTTCGTCGACTGCGAACGATCTGGATCCCGAGAACCAGAAAGATTACCAAAAAGGCAATAATAATCCGCTGGCAGCGACGTTTATGAAACTGCCGTCTTTGCTGATCAGCTGAAAACTTATGGACGTATGGCGTATCAAGCTGTGAAACTTTGTTACCGGTCCGTTTTTTCATAATTTCCCCTCACTTTACTGACTTATAACAGTTTAAGTATAGCAAGGTTGCCAACCAAATGTCCACATCAATGTTAATTAAATATCAATTTTTTTATAAAACTAGTCAAAATTCTCGGCATAGGTTTCGTCGAGGATCTCATACATGTCCTCGGCTTCACTCTTCTTAGTCGTTTCCACGATCCGGTTAATCTTAACCGTCTCTGTTTTATTGCCGAACTTAATGGTCAAAGTGTCGCCCACCTTCACCTTTGTCGATGACTTAGCTGGAATGTCATTTACCAGGATCCGTCCCTGGTCAGCAATTTCCTTAGCCACTGACCGCCGCTTGATAATCCGGGATACCTTTAAAAACTTATCTAATCGCATTATTATTCCTCCATTTACTTACTACTTACCTTTTTACCATCACCAGCAACCTCATTGCTGAGCCCGGTGATGAACTTCGAAAGCTGGTTCAGCCAATCAGCAGTTGACATTTTGGGCTGGATAACCAGACGAACCGTCAAACGGTCATCCTGTTCTCCCAGGGTGGCCTTGAACTTGGTCTTGGCCAGCAATTTAATGATCGTCGGCGCCTTAATCAGGTGACTCTCAACCTTTGTGAAGGTAATCAAGATGTTATCGCGCTGCCGCTTGACCTGCGCAATCATTGCCAGATCGGCGTGCTGCTTAATCTTACTAATCAGCAACAGGTTGCCAACCGCTGCCGGATAGTCACCAAAGCGGTCAATCAGGTCCCCCTGAATGTCGAGGAGTTCCTCATCGCTTTGGGCTTGGCGAATTGTCTTGTACAGTTCGATCTTTTGCCGTTGGTCGTTAACATAATCGTCCGGCAGGTAGGCCTCGACACCGAGCTCGACCTCGGCATCCGCCCGCTGGGTCTTCTTCTTCCCCCGCTTCTTGGCAACCGCCTCGTTTAGCATTGCCGAGTATAGGTCATAACCGACGGAATCAATAAAGCCGTGCTGCTGTTTGCCCAGGATGTTACCGGCGCCCCGAATTGCCAGGTCCCGCATCGCAATCTTGAAGCCGGACCCGAGCTCGGTAAAGTCGCGGATGGCGGCCAGACGCTTTTCACCGAGTTCGGTCAGGACTTTATTGGGCTGGTACATGAAGTAGGCATAGGCCACCCGGTTACTTCGGCCGATTCGTCCCCGAATCTGGTAGAGCTGGGCCAGGCCCAGGTGGTCGGCGTTTTCCACGAACAAGGTGTTGACGTTGGGAATGTCAACCCCGGTTTCGATGATCGAGGTGGTAACCAGGACGTCATAGTTTCCCTGAATAAATTCGTACAGGACCGTCTCGAGCTCGTTTTCACTCATTTTGCCGTGAATGTAACCAATCTTGGCCTCCGGGACTAGTTCTTGAAGACGCATCACCGTTTCTTCGATATCGCCGACCCGGTTGTGGAGGTAGTAGACCTGACCTCCCCGCTGCATTTCACGGAGGATACCGTCGCGAATGGCTCCGGCATTTTGCTCCATCACGTAGGTTTGGATGGGAAAACGCCCCGCTGGTGGGGTCTCGAGGACGGACAGGTCCCGTACACCAAGCATTGACATATTCAGGGTTCGGGGGATCGGGGTCGCAGTCAGGGTCAAAACATCAACGTTGTTCTTTAATTCCTTCAGTCGTTCCTTGTGCTTGACGCCAAACCGCTGCTCTTCGTCAACAATAACTAGGCCGAGGTCCTTAAAGTGGACATCCTTTGACAGGATCCGGTGGGTCCCGACAACAATGTCAATCGTCCCGTCGGCCAGACCCTTATCAGCAGCCTTCAATTCCTTGCCCGTCTTGAACCGGGACATGAGGGCAATCTTGACCGGGAAGCCAGCAAAGCGCTTGCTCAGCGTATCAAAGTGCTGCTGGGCCAAAACGGTGGTTGGCACCAAGAAGGCTACCTGTTTGCCGCCCGTGACCGCCTTGAAGATTGCCCGCATTGCCACTTCTGTTTTCCCGTAGCCGACGTCCCCCACTAACAGGCGGTCCATTGGCCGGGGCTTTTCCATGTCCTGCTTAACTTCCTTTATGCTCCGCAACTGGTCGCGGGTTTCATTATACGGAAAGTTAGCATCAAACTGGTTCTGTAGGTAGTCATCTTTGGGGAAGGCGTACCCCTTGGCCGCTTCCCGCTTGGCATAGAGGTCGACCAGCTCATCAGCGATGTCCTCAACTTTGGAGGCTACCCGCCGCTTGGTCTTCGCCCATTCATTACCACCCAGCCGGTTGATCCGGGGGTGCTTGGACTCTGATGAGACGTACTTCTGCACCAGGTTAAGCTGGGTAACCGGGACGAAGATCTGGGCGTTATTTCGGTAATTGATGATCATGTAGTCCTGGTGAACACCATCAACTTCCATGGTCTTGATACCACTGAAAATCCCAATTCCATGGTTGACGTGAACAACGTAGTCACCAGGCTTCAAGTCGGTGTAACTCTTTAGTCGTTCAGCGTTGGTAAGCTTTTGAGGCCGGTGGCGGCCCTTCTTGACCTGCTTGAACATTTCACCCTCAGTTATCACTACCAGGCCGGCCGCCGGCATTTCAAAGCCGTTGTTTAAACTCCCCGCCACGAGCTGGACAACGTTGACTCTTAAGTCAGTGGTGCTTGTTTCGGTCACCTGAACATCAAAGTCACGCATCGTCTGGGCAATTTGTTTACGACGCTCCTGGTTGGCCGCCATCAGAATCACCGTCTGCCCCTGGTCACGCCAGCGCTGCAGCTCACTCTTTAACAGGGGCAGTTGGCCAAAGAAACGCTGCATGGGCCGGCTAGTGAGTTCCGTTAGTTGGTCGAGGGTCAGGTTACCGACCCCTTTTTTAAACAGGGCCCCCAAGACCTGGGCGTGGTCATCCGCCTGTACCAATTGGGCAAAGTCATTGCCAACGGTGGGAACCTTCGTCAGCTGGTGGTACTTAGCCTTGTCCTCTAACCAGCCCTGGTCCTCATCCGTCAGTTTTTTGGCACTGTCCTTCAGGCGGGCAAAGTCATCCAAATAGATGATTCCCTGGTCACCGAGGTAGTCAATCAAAGAGTGCGGCGTTGGGTAAAGGAGGTTGCCAAATTCCAGTAGTTCGCTTGGTAGTTGGTGGTCCTTTAAGGCCGTCAACAGCGGTGTAAAGCGGTTGTTAACCTGCTGGGTAATATCCTCATCGCCATCCTGTAACCCAGCTGTGATGGTGTCATACTCCTGTTTAATTGCCGCCGTTACCCGGGGGAACTCCGCCGGTGGCAAAATCAAGTCAGTCGCGGGTAGAATCTCGACCTGCTTAACATTATCGATACTCTTTTGGGTGCTGGCGTCAAAGTAGCGCAGGGAGTCAATCTCGGTATCAAAGAGGTCGACCCGGACCGGGTTATCCGTATTCAGGGCGTAAATGTCAATGATCGAGCCCCGGACAGCAAAGTCACCGGGCCGTAAAACCATTTTTTGCAGTTGGTAACCCATTGCGCTCAGCTGCTGACGGGCCTTTTCGGGATCAATTTCCCCGCCCACCTTCAGCTGGAGGGTCGCCTGGGCAAAGAAGGCGGGACTGACGACGTTCCGCCGCATCCCCGCCACCGAGGTCACAACGACGACTGGACGGTTACTACTGAGGGCATTCAGTGCCTGGACCCGTTGAAGGCGGTAGTTTGGAGAACTGGTGGCCACCTCGGCCGCCAGGACCTCCTCGACCGGGAATTTGAAAACCTGGTCCGCCGGTAACAGGTTGCTGAAGTCATCCGCTAGTTCTTCTAGATGCCCCAGGTTATCGGTGACCACCAGGAGGGGCTGTTGGCGGTCCTTTAACAACTCCGCTAACACAGCTGTCCGTGCCGAACCCGAAATGCCAGTAATCAGCTGGCGCTTCCCGGGCACTGCCTCCTTACTAATCTTTTTAAACTCTTTTGTTTTGGCAATAAAGTTTCCCAGACGCACTCCTCTTTTACACCTCTCTTAGTTATAATCGTTCATCAACTTGGCAAAGTCTTCCCCGTTAATCCAGTCTTCCAGCGCGTGCTCGGCCTGTTCAACTGCGTCGTCAAACTTAGGCCGCTCTTCTTTGGTAAACTTACCCAGGACGTGACTGACGACCGTCCCGTGTTGGGGGTGATCAATCCCCAGCTTGACCCGGTTAAAGTTCTTCGTACCGAGGGCACTGATAATGCTCTTTAATCCGTTATGGCCACCGGATGCCCCGTGGGTCTTAAGACGGACCTTACCAACCGGCATGTCAAGGTCGTCGTTGACCACCACCAGGTCCTTAAGGTCGAGGTTGTAATAGTCCACAAGGGGGCCCACTGCCCGGCCAGAATCGTTCATGAAGGTTGTCGGCTTAACCAGCATCACCTTTTCACCATTGATGACTCCGCTGACGGCCACCGCTTCCTGTTTTAAATGGGTAAAGGCGCCAAGGTGGTAATCAAGGGCCAGCTGGTCAACCACCATGAAGCCCGTGTTATGCCGCGTCTCGTCGTACCGTGAGCCAATATTTCCTAAACCGACGATCATTTTCATTGTGTTTTTCTCCCCTTTTTAATACAAAAAGGCCGCACGGGAATAACCCCCGTCCAGCAATAATATCTTCATCATTATACAGTAGAAGCGTCCAAAACTAAAACGATTGGTATCCTGTGGAGTCCTCTAATTTTTCTCATTTTATTCTCATACTGTTTTCGAAATATGTTATGATTGGAGTGCATTAAATAGGATTCGAGGAAGTTAAAAATGATTTTTAGTTCACTGATTAAGAAAAAAGACACCCTGACGACTCTGCCCGAGACCGCCACTTTAGGTGAAGCCCTGGCGTTGCTTGAGGATACTGGTTTTCGGTGTGTGCCCGTCCTCGATAAGAGTGGTCACATTTTTCGGGGAAACATTTATAAAATGCACCTTTACCGCCATAAGTCCCGGAACGGTGACATGTCCCTCCCCGTCACCGCCCTTTTGAAGAACGCCACTAAGTTTGTCTCTATTAAGGCCGAATTTTTCTCCGTCTTCTTCGCCATGCGTGACCTACCATACATCGCTGTCCTTGACGATGAAAACCAGTTCTATGGCATCCTCACCCACAACAGCATGCTCCGGATGCTCGCTGCGGGGTGGAACGTCAACAACGGCAGCTACGTTTTGACCGTAACCACTCCGGACGAACGGGGCTCTTTGATGAACGCCAGCAAAGAAATTACCCGTTACTGCCAGATTGTAAACGTCATTTCCTTTGACCCTGAGCACTCGGCAATGAAGCAGGTTCTCTTTACCCTACCGGCGAACGTCGACCATGACAAGATGATCAAGGTGGTTAAACGGTTGGAAAAGAAGGGCTTTAAGGTCCCCGAAATTGAAGATCTCCATAATCAGTATTAAAAAGTAAAGAGGAGCGGAAAGATGAAGTGCCCCATAATTGTTGGACAAAGGATCCAATGATTGTGAGGTACTTTTTC
>NZ_AZGM01000013.1 GCF_001435935.1 Limosilactobacillus panis DSM 6035 | reverse complement strand
CCCTACACATTTGATTCGTCGAAACTTTGTTCAGTTTTCAAAGGTCTACCAGTTAGTCAGCTAAGTAGTCAACTAACATTTATCATTATATCAAATCTGCTCATCAAGGTCAACAATTAATTTCAATTAATTAAGTCAACTTATTAACAAACAGCTTTTATAATATATCATGCTGCCAAAGACCTGTCAACAAGAAGTTTAACTTTCTTGTTAAAGAATTGTAACCAATCCGTCATCCCTGTGACAACGTTAAATATAATACATGGTATTCGAACAAGCGTCAAGCGCTATTTATACTTTCCTTGAGCGTAAATCAGTAACGCTGAACTTTCATCTATTGCATCCTTTTTATTGTTCGAACATCGTCATTTTAAAACTAAAAGTCCCCGCTTATTTATCCTTTAGCGAGGGCTTTTGCAAACATTAAATTCTAAAATTTATTTTACCCGGGCCAGGAAGTAATTCTTCTTCCCCCGGCGGACAATAACAAACTTGCCGTCAAAGTGGCTGCTTGGGTCAATTTCTGCATCAACATCGTCGACCTTTTCCCCATTAATTCGGATGGCACCGTTAGAAACATCTTGCCGAGCCTGTCGACGTGATGGTTCAATCCCGTTATCGGTTAACCAGATAATAATATTTTCCTTCTTATTTTCAACATCAACTGATGGCATATTCTTAAAACCTTGTTCAATTTCGGCGACTGATAGGTCAGCAACATCCCCGGAGAAGAGAGCCTTACTAATCCCTTCCGCCTCTTCAACCGCTTTTTCACCATGAACAAACTTCGTTACTTCTTCCGCGAGCCGCCGTTGTGCCTCACGCTTCCATGGCTCCTTCTCTACCTTTTCAGCGAGGTCATTAATTTCTTCCTTAGAAAGGAAGGTGAAGTACTTCAGGTACTTAACAACGTCGCGGTCATCCTGGTTAATCCAGAACTGGTAGAACTCGTATGGGGAAGTCTTCTTCGGGTCAAGCCAGACGGCTCCACCGGCAGTCTTGCCAAACTTTGTTCCGTCAGCCTTCAGCATCAGCGGAATCGTCAAGCCGTAAACCTTTGTCTCTGGGCCTTCCACCTTGTGAATCAGGTCAATTCCGGCCGTGATGTTTCCCCACTGATCAGAACCACCAATCTGCAGTTGAACATCATTATGCCGGTACAGGTGTAAGAAGTCGACTGACTGGAGGATTTGGTAGGTAAACTCCGTAAATGAGATCCCGGCTTCCAGACGGCTAGCCACAACCTCCTTATTAAGCATCGTGTTAATGTTGAACAGCTTCCCGTAGTCCCGCAAGAAGTCCAGGAGGCTAATCTTGGAAAGCCAGTCGTAGTTGTTAACGATGGTGAAGTTTTCGGTTCCAAACAACTTCTTCATCTGGGCTGTCAGGGCTTCTTCGTTGTGGTGAACCTGGTCCATCGTCTGTAGTTGTCGTTCACTCTTACGACCAGATGGGTCCCCAATCGCACCGGTTCCTCCACCGATGATAATTACCGGGTGGTGACCAGCCAACTGGAACCGTTTCAGAATCATGAACGGAATCAGGTGGCCAATGTGCAAACTGTCACCGGTTGGGTCAGTCCCGCAGTACAGGGCAATATGCTTATCCTCCGTCAGTTTCTTCAGTGCGTCTAAGTCCGTGGCCTGGTTAATCGCCCCACGCCATTTCAAATCATCAATAATGTTCATGCAATGTCCCTCCTAAAACATCCACGGATACAAAAAATCCCTGACTTCTAAAATGAAGTCAGGGACGATTTAACCGCGTTACCACCTTGAATTGCAGTTCAAATGAACCACCACTCTCGCCGATAACGGGACGATCCGATCAAAGACGGGCTCAACAAGTGTAATTCGTTTTCCCAGCCTGGCAGGCTCGCAATCACCGCCTGCTCTCTGAATGTCCACTGGTCAACTACTGGGTCTTGCCTCAACGCCCTTTTATAGTTGACGTTATTGTACCGACTTTCGTTTACTCCTGTCAAGCTACTTTGCAACCTGTTTGAGGAAACTATCCTTCAATAGGTAGTGATGACCGGCCGTCAGGTCATACTGAACCAGTCGGTAGTCGTTAAAGAGCTTGCGCTGCTTGGCATCCAGCTTCGTGCGCTGGCCCCGCTGGTTGACAAACGAGATTCCGCTCTGGTGGGCGGTGTTATTCTTCGCCGTTCCGTTGGTTGGCAGCGAAATTGCCGGCAGGTCTTCCTCAACCTCCGTTAAGAGGGCGTAGAAAGGTGATACCTTAACATCCATCTTGGCCAGGGCCATCGCGGAAAAGTCGTTGGGACCGACAATCTTATGCTGGGCCGTCAGCCGGTCCTTGTTCATCCGCCGGGCGGCCTTATTGCTATAAATGAAGTAGTCCGTTTCGTGCAGCGGAATTCCGTACTTGCTCATCGGCAGACCATGGTAAATTCCCGGCAGGTGGTCGCCATACCAGACGATTGTCGTCGGCTGCTTCATCTCGTCGACTTGGTGAATCCACCCGTCCAAAGCCTGGTCCGTATAGTGAATTCCTTGGATATAGGCCTCAATTTGCCCCTGCTGGTCGGCGTTTTTAAAGCCCCGTCCGGAAACGTGGTACTGCCGCTTGTGGTAGTATTCCGGCCGGTACGGCATGTGGTTTTGCATCGTGGCCACCTGGATAAACTTACCATGGGGCCGGCGGTGAAGGTTCAGGTCGATTTCCTTATAGGTCGAGTCATCGCTCACCCGCGGATTGTTTTGGATCTTGCTCTTGTAGGTAATCTTGTTCCCACCATCAAAGTGGTAGAACTTCTTAAAACCAAACTTCTTATAAACCGTCTTCCGACTATACAGGTTAGCCGTGAACGGGTGAATACCGATCGCGTAGTGGAAAAGGCGGTTAATGGTGAAGGTGCGTCGCTGGTAGGGCACTAACTGTGAGTACGGTGTCGGCATCGTTGGTGAGAAGTTAGCAATCGACAGCCCCGTCAGTGCCTGGTACTCCATGTTGGCGGTTCCCCCACCGTAACCAGAACTGATCATCAGGCCACTGGTCGTTCGTTGCTTAAACTGGTGCAGAAACGGCAGTGGGTCACCGCCACTTACCTTCATCCCCGGTACCCGGCGAGGGTCAGCAAAGCTTTCACTCAGGACAAATACCAGGTTCTGCTTGCCCACGTTCTGGTGGGTCCGCTGCTGGTTAATTTTCACGCCGGCTTGAGCGTAGCGCCGCTCAATTTGATCCATCCGTGCCTTGGTGTAACCCGTCGGCTTGGTCATGACGTGGACATCAACGTTATTGGCAAACTGTAACAAGGTCCCGTTCATCCGGGCGCCCCGAATCTGGCTGTAGAAGTAGGGAGTATCGTCCAGCCGTTGCAACTGCTTAAAGACGATTGACTTACTGTGGTTGGCCCAGGTAAAGCTGGCCAAAAACAGCACGGCGAAAACTGCGACGATTATCCGGGCCCCCACACTGAAGCGGGTTGGCTTCCCGTAGCGGTGTTCCACCCAGGCAAAAATGACAACTAACAGGGCGATGCCAACTAGTACGCCCACCAAGACCCAGGGGTTCACCATCCCCAGCAGTTCGCCCGGGGCCGTAACGGTGGAGACATCAGTCGGCAGGATGGGCTCATTACGGGCCGTAATCTTCAAGACAGATGCCACCAGCCAGCCAAGGTAGAAGACAATGCCGATACCGCTGCTAAGCCACCAACGATTGGTCAGGGCCATCAGCAAGAGGACAATGGCAAAGATGATTAAGACGTTAACCGTCACAATCTTCGCCCGCTGGGTCACTACCCACTGGACCATTGTGAGGTCATTGTTCCAAAGGATGGCAAACGAGGCCACCGTGATCAGCCACAGAATGGCGTAGGTCAGTAGAACTGGCCAGAAGCGCTTTGCAAACTGCTTCCCCCAGGCTAAAAGCCCCCGCCAGTTGGTGTCGATTGCCCAGTCAATTCTGGTGATTAACCATGGTAAGCCCAGCAAGAGGACTGCCAGAAAGCTGGCCAGTGTAGTCACCAGCGGCCACTTCACCGTCGGCACCAGAATTGGGGTTACCGCTTGGGGTGTTCCCAGTAGGCCCAGTAGGAGAATCCCCTGCACGATGTTATGGTCGTTAGCCCACTTATTTGTTGTCCCCCTGATAGCCCAGGCAAAGGCGAGCAGACAAGTAATGATCACCACTGGCTGGTAAGCATTTATTGCCAGTAAGTAGTGGTAATTCGGCGTAAAACCCTGGTGGGGGCTGTAGATGATCCGGCTCATGTTTAGCCAGGTCATGATTCCGGAAAGGCAGAACATGGCCACCGTCAGCAGTCCGTACAGCCAGGTTGGCCACTTCTTTAGCCATTCACGGTCATTGACCAGCCAATCCCCCGCCGCAAAGAGGTAGCCAAACCAGACCAGGCTGGTCCCATGGTGAAAGCCAAGGAGGTCGTAGCCATTAAATAAGCGGATAACAAAGAAGGCCACCGTAATGGTAATCAGCCAGTGACGGCGGTGATCAATTGACCACCGGTGCAGGAGTCGTTGAAGGGGCCGGGCAAAAATAAAAAGACCCGTCCCGACTAGCCAGGCAATAAAGACTTCCTGACCAACGTACAGTTCCGGTGACGGTTGACTAGTGCTAAGAATTGGCTGAGTCGTGTATTTAGCCCAGATAAAGCCCAGGGCCCCCAGTAACCACAGGCAGACTGTCATCCCTAGCCGGCGCTTTGGGTAGTGCTGGCCCGCCCCAATCAAGATAGGAACGATGACCACCAAAGCACTAACGGTCATTTTAACCAGCCACCAACCAGCAAAGTAAGCCGGATGACCGCCTAGGTGAGTCATTAATTGGCCCGCCGTCCCCAGAAAACATAGGAGCGTAACTACGCTCAAAATACTCCAAAACAAATATCCCTTTCTTATTTGTTTTTTTAACATCCAATCCAACTTTCTATTGTAGTATTGCTTTCATTATATTAATGTTTCGTCGCTGGTTTCAATGAACAAATAATAAAAGTGTATTTTAATGAGACAGAACTGCACATTTACCACTTTAATAGCATATTAAAGTCCCAGCACCTGGAAGATTCAGACGCTGGGGCAATGTATCAACTAAGGCTACTTATTTATCGTTTTTCTTTGCTTCTGGCTTATGATCCTTACTCTTTTTGGCAACCGGTGAAGGCTGCTTCTTCTCCTTCTTAGGGGCGTAAACTTCGTGGACATATGCTTCACCAGTCAATTCAGCCACCGGTTTAAAGGTGTCCTTGAAGGCCTCATCAACATCTTGGGTCGGATCTTCTTCACTCTTAACATAGTAAAGTGCCTGTGCAGCGAAGACCACTGGTAGGTAGCAGACAATCCCCAAGATAGTAATTAGCAAGCCAATGTAAGTCAGCACGTAGGTTGCTGTGTAGTTGCCGTAAAATGCCAAGCCACCAAAGATTACAGCCCAGACAAAGATTGGAACGAAGACAACTACCAGCATTACCAGGAAGTAGTTCCATTTCCGGCCGCCCATGAAGCGCCGACTAGCCGTCAGAGCGTGCCGCATTGACTGGCCTAAGAATTGTGGTTGCTTCTCTCGGTAAAGGAAGTATGACTGGGAATATTCAATTGTCTTCCAGGCAATCACAATATCGTTTAGAAACTGGATTCCCCGCAGCCACATGGCGTTGTGAGTCAAGCCACCAACAACATCCGCGATGATGTTCAGTGGTAGGCTCCACAGGAAGATAAACAAACCCATGTACAGGGCAATCCGCCATAGTTGATTCTTACGGAGGTGCTTAAAGTGCAACCAGATTGAACCAGCATTGACCGGTTGGTTTGGATTTACCAAGCGGTCTTGGTAGGCGTATTGGACACCAACTGTGAAGAAGTTATAAAAGAAGGCCAGGGCAACGGCAACGGCTAATCCGGCCAACACTTCTAGAAGGCCGGCCAGCAGTGCCATTGGTGAAGTCATTCCGTACATAATCATCATCATGCTCATCGCCATCGATGAGAAGATGCTTGCGGAGAAGAATCCCAAGATGCAAACCAGGGCAATATAGATAATTGTAATCCCGCCCACGGGCCACATTGCAGAAAGGTACCGGGTTTTTACTAGTTTCTTAAGGTCTTTGATAAAATCCCTCAATGATAAACTACGTTGTATTCTCATTTGTTATTTCGTCCACCTTTTAATCAGTTTAGTTTCCATAATAACACAAAGTGCGCTGAGCTCAATTCTTTGGGCTAATCTTCGCACTTTTTTCAATTTTTTTAAGAAAAAAATTCCCGGTCAGCTGATCGGGAATTTTCTTTATATTAAGTACGGCTGCTAAAAATATTATATACGTAGTTACGGAAAATAAGCGCGTCCCTAGCGTCTAGCTACGAACGAAGGCCGACGCTTTCAGCGTCAACCTCCGTCCTATGCTAGCCGTACGGGACCGCCGAGAAGCTTATTTTCCGTCCTCTTCTTTTTTAGTACTTTTCCTTGCTCAATACGTTGAGCTTGTCGTCGAAGTCGTAGACAACTGGTTGGCCAGTAGCCATTTCCAGTTTCATGATGTCTTCGTCAGAAATGTTTTCGATGTACTTGCTCAAAGCACGCAGGGAGTTACCGTGGGCAGCAATGATAACGTTCTTACCGTCAAGCAGCTTTGGAGCAATTTGGTCTTGCCACAAAGGAATAACCCGTTCCAGGGTAACCTTCAAGTTTTCACCACCAGGAATAGCCCGTGGGTCCAAGCTGGCGTAGCGACGGTCCTTAGCAGCAGAACCTTCGTCATCCGCACTCAGCAGTGGTGGCAAAACATCGTATGAACGACGCCAAATGTGAACTTGTTCGTCACCGTACTTTTCAGCAGCCTTCTTCTTGTTGTGGCCTTGAAGAGCACCGTAGTGACGTTCGTTCAAACGCCAAGTCTTGTATTCAGGAATCCAAAGTTGGTCGCATTCTTCAAGAGCGTAGTGCAAAGTCTTGATTGCCCGCTTCAAAACTGAAGTGTAAGCATAGTCGAATTCAATGCCGTGTTCCTTGAGGGTCTTACCAGCATTCTTTGCTTGTTCAACACCCTTTTCGCTCAAGTCAACGTCCACCCAACCAGTAAATTGGTTAGATAAGTTCCATTCACTTTGACCGTGACGGATAAGTACTAATTTAGCCATGTTCAAATTGACCTCTTTCTTCTTAAAATCACTATTTGTATAGCATACCTTCCCATTTTAATCCAATCGCTACTAAATTCCAATAGGGCGGTCGTGTTTTTCTGATCATAGTCCGGCTTTAGCCCCAATGTCGTTCCGGTAGAAACATTCTGGTTTATCTAACTGACTTAGGTATGCGTATACCCGGTCATGAGCTTTTTGTAGGGTGGTTGCCTGGGTAAGGACCATCAGCAGCCGGCCACCAGCTCCCTGAAGGTCCGCCAAAGTCCCGCTAACGTTGGCATAGTCAATATCCACGCCGGCCATTTGCGGCATGGCCCCCAGTTTCTGCCCGTGAATTGGCTTTTGTGGGTACCCCTTTGAGGCCAGAACGACCCCAAAGCTAGCTCGGGAGTCAACTTCCACCTCAGGAAGGGGCTGGTCATTCAAGGCCCGGTCAACCAATTCAAACAGGTCGGTCTTCAGCCGGGGCAAGATCACCTGGGTTTCTGGGTCGCCTAAGCGCACGTTGTATTCAATCACCTTGGGACCCGCCACCGTCATAATCAGGCCGATGTAAAGAATCCCGTGGTAGTGGTACTCACCCTTAACTAGTCCGTTAACCGTTGGCGTAACCACCTGGTCGACCATTGCTTGGCGGTCCGTTGCGCTCAGCTGGGGAAGCGGGCTATAAGCCCCCATTCCGCCAGTATTCGGGCCCTTGTCACCATCATAGGCCCGTTTGTGGTCCTGGGCCATCGGGAGAATTCGGTAGTGGCCGTTGCTTAAGAGGACAAACATTGAATACTCCTGGCCAACCAGGCATTCTTCCAGTACCAGCCGGGCCTGACCACCAGCAAACATCTCCTTGATTGTCTGGACCGCCGTTGCCCGGTCACGGGCGATGACAACCCCCTTGCCACCAGCGAGACCGTTTTCCTTAATGACCACCGGGAAGCCGAACTGGTCAACACTAGCAATCGCGGCAGTCTGGTCACGGTAGGAAGCGTGTCGGGCCGTTGGGACCCCATAATTATTCATGAAGTTTAAAGCATAGTCCTTTGAACCCTCCAGCTGTGCCGCCCGGGCATTCGGGCCAAACGCCTTTAACCCAGCCGCTGCAAAGTCATCCACAATCCCGTCGACCAGGCAGTCTTCAGGCCCAACAAAGGTCCACACAACCTTGTGGGATTTTGCGAAGTCAATCAAACCCGCAAAATCAGTTTCTGCAATATCAACGGGTTGGACGCCAACTGCCGACATCCCCACGTTACCAGGTGCACAGTAAACCTGCTTGACATGTTCACTTTCCTGAAGCTTCTTGGCAATGGCAAACTCACGCCCACCTTCGCCAACAACTAGTACATTGACCTTCTCAACCATGATTGACCCCCTGTGTTTTAGTGCCGGAAGTGCCGGACACCTGTCGTTACCATTGCAATGCCGTACTTATTAGCCATATCAATTGATTCCTGGTCCCGAATCGAACCACCAGGCTGGACAACCGCCTTAATGCCGTGCTGACCAGCAAATTCAACGCAGTCACCAAACGGGAAGAAGGCGTCACTGGCCATTACCGCCCGGTCATCGATGGCACTGCCGGCGTGCTTAACCGCAATCTTCAGGGAGTCGATACGGTTTGGCTGCCCCTCGCCAACGCCCAGAGTCCGCTCATCATTGGCAACGACGATTGCATTGGACTTGGCGTGCTTGACCGCCTTCCAGGCAAACATCAGCGTTTTCAGCTGATCTTCGGTTGGTTTAACGTCCGTGATGCACTTCCAGTCGTGGTAGTCCTCATTAAGGACGTCTTGTTCTTGCATCAAGAGTCCTCCCATGACCGAAACAACCTCGTGCCGTGGTTGCTCATCCTTCTTACTGAAGTCCACGGTAAGCAGGCGGATGTTTTTCTTCTTGGCAAGGACTGCGTAGGCGTCGTCGTCAAAGCCGGGGGCAATAACAATTTCCAGAAAGATCTTGTGCATCTTTTCGGCAGTTGCCAGGTCGACCTGGCGATTTAGGGCAATCACCCCGCCAAAAATCGATACCTTGTCGGCTTTGTACGCCCGGTCCCAAGCCTGTTCCAGATTTGCCCCCTGACCAATGCCGCACGGGTTCATGTGCTTCATCGCCACCACGGTTGGCCGGTCGAATTCACGAATGCACCGCAGGGCCTCATCGGCATCCTTGATATTGTTGTAGGAAGGCTTCTTACCGTGCAGCTGCTTAGCGGCCAGAACAGAGTACGACTTAGGCAGGGCGTCTTCGTACAACCAAGCCTGCTGGTGACTGTTTTCACCGTAACGCATCGTTCCCTTGAGGTCCCAGGTCAAGGTCAGCTTTTCCGGATCAGCCAGGCCGTTTTGCTTGGTCAGGTATTGGGAAATTAGAGCGTCATATGCCGCAGTGTGACGGAAGGCCTTGGCCGCTAACTTAGCACGCGTATCCAAGGTGGTATCCCCACCATCTTCAATTTCGGCCAGCACCTGATCATAGTCCGCCTGGTCAACCACAATGGTAACGTCACGATAGTTCTTAGCTGCCGACCGGACCATCGATGGGCCACCAATATCAATGTTTTCGATGGCATCCGCCAGTTTAACGTCTGGTTTTTCAATCGTCTCCTTAAACGGGTAGAGGTTGACACAGACTAGGTCAATTGGGGTGATGTTCAACTTCTTCAGGGTCGCCATGTGTTCCGGCAACTCCCGGCGGGCTAACAAGCCACCATGTACGTATGGATTAAGGGTCTTAACCCGGCCGTCCAGGATTTCTGGAAAGTGGGTTACGTCCTCAATGCCGGTTGTCTTTATTCCGGCATCGTCGAGGACCTTCTTGGTACCACCGGTTGATACAATTTCGTAGTTGTTTGCGACAAGGCCCTTGACGAAGGGAACCAGGTTGGTCTTGTCAGATACGCTTACCAATGCTCGCTTCATTTTTCTTACTCCTTTTCTCCTGCTGCAATCAAAGCTTCTCGTAGTGCTAATGGGTAAAGCTGGTGTTCTGTTGCGTGGACCCGCTCTTCAAGTGTCGTCACCGTATCACTTGCCAGGATGGGCACGTGACACTGGGCAATAATTGGGCCCGAGTCAAGGTTAGCATCAATGTAGTGAACCGTTACCCCGGTTTGCTTTTGGTGGTCATTGAAGGCCCGTTCAATGGAGTGTAATCCCGGGTATTCCGGTAACCAGGCGGGGTGGAGGTTAATAATCCGGTGGTCATATTTATTAAGGATTGTTGGGCCCACCACCCGCAGATAGCCCGCCAAGACAATAAAGTCGATTTGATACTTATCTAATACCCTGAGGAGCTTATTTTCATAGGCTTTTTTACCTCCGCAGGACTTAACTGTAAAGCTCTCGCTGGGGATGCCAAGGCGGTCCGCCCGGTCCATCACCGGTGCGTCCGGGTGGTTGCAAAAGAGCAAACTCAACTCACCAGGAAGGTCGCCCGCCAGGAAATGACGGGTAAGTTCTTCAAAGTTCGTTCCGTTACCCGATGCAAAAATTGCCACTTTCATATTGAATGCCTCACTTGATCTTAATTTTGGCTGCGCCGGCTGGTCGTGCTTGCAAGCAGCCAATCCGGTACGCTTTCTGGTTACGCTTTGTCAGGTCCTCCTCGACCGCTGTCACCTGTTCAGGAGCAACCGCCAGGACCAGGCCAATTCCCATGTTGAAGGTTTGCCAGCAATCGGCTAGCGCCAGGTTACCGAGCTTCCGTAAATAGTTAAATATCGGCAGCTGTGGCCAGGCCTGACCGTTGATTACCGCTTGCAGGTCATCGTTAAACATCCGGGGAACATTTTCAATCAGTCCCCCACCGGTGATGTGGCCAATCCCATGAATGAGCTTTTGCTGAATCAGGGGCAGGACCGCGTCAACGTAAATCTTGGTGGGGGCGAGGATCGCCGCGCCAACACTTTGCCCGCCGAGGTCTGCCGGCCGGTCGCTAAGGTCAACGTGGTGGTCTTTAAACAGGATCTGCCGCACGAGTGAAAAGCCATTGGAGTGGAGGCCCGACGATGGCAGGCCCAATAAAACATCCCCTGCTTGCGGAAGGTCCGCCGTCAGCATGGCCGACTTATCAACCACACCAGTGACGGTCCCTGCCAGGTCGTACTCGTCTTGTGCATACATGTCTGGCATCTCAGCAGTCTCACCGCCGACCAATGCAGCACCCGCTTGCCGGCAGCCGGCTGCCACCCCGCTCACGATTTCCGCCATCTTGGCTGGGTCGTTGTGGCCGGTGGCAATGTAGTCAAGAAAGAAGAGCGGCTCGGCACCCTGGGCCAAAACGTCATTGACGCACATGGCCACCACGTCGATGCCGATCGTGTCGTGCTTGTTCATCCGTTGGGCAATCAGCAGTTTGGTCCCGACCCCGTCCGTTCCGGAAACGAGGATGGGGTGTTTCACATGTAACACGCCCAAATCGAAGAGCCCGCCGAAACTGCCGATTCCGCCGACCACGCCCGGCCGGTTCGTTGAACTCACGGCGTTTCTAATCCGCTTCACCAGGTTGTAACCCGCGTTAACGTCAACGCCGGCTTCTTGATAACGGTTCATCGCTGCGTCCGCTCCTTTCTTTCCCTTTGTTCCTGTTCATTCAGTGACTTCATGTAGCCAGCCTCGTAGTCGTAAAGCGGCGTCGGGTAGTCGCCATTAAAGTACGCCACCGTCAGGCCGCCATGCGGGGCATCCCCGGCATCTGGAACGTTGATAGCCTTGATCAGACTGTCCACACTTAGAAAGCTCAGGGAGTCGGCCCCGATCTTTTGCCGCATCTCTTCAACCGAGTAATGGTCCGCAAACAGTTCCGACCGGGTTGAAATATCAATGCCGTAGAAGCACGGAAATTTAAACGGGGGCGAGGCAATCAACATATGAACTTCCTTGGCACCCGCATCGCGCAGCATCTTGATGATCTGCTTGGAGGTGGTTCCCCGGACGATGGAATCATCAACCACGGCAACCCGTTTGCCATTTACGACCCCGCGGACGGCGGACAACTTGAGGTGGACACCCCGTTCGCGGAGGGCCTGGGTTGGTTGGATGAAGGTCCGAGCAACGTACTGGCTCTTGATCAGCCCCATTTCGTAAGGTAATCCAATCTCTTCGGCATACCCAGAAGCCGCCGAAAGCGATGAGTTCGGCACCCCGATTACCATGTCGGCATCGACCGGGTGTTCTTGGGCTAGCCGCCGGCCCATCTCCTTGCGGGCGTTGTGAACGGTCACCCCGTGGATGATGGAATCCGGCCGGGCAAAGTAGATGTACTCCATCGAGCAAATTGCCAGTTGGGTATCGGTCGTGTAGTGGTCAATGTGGAGACCGGCCTTGTCGATGATAATCAGCTCGCCCGGTTGGACATCGCGGATAAACCGGGCGTTAATAATGTCAAGGGCGCAGGTCTCACTGGCCACCACGTACGCGCCGTTGGCCAACTGACCGATGCACAGGGGTCGAATACCGTTGGGGTCTAAGGCGGCAATCATTCGGTCCCTTTGCAAAAGCAGGTAGGCAAAGCCGCCGTGAACCTGGTTCAGGCTCTTCTTCAGGGCGGGGATAAAGCCCTCCTTGATGTGCTTACGGATCAGGTGAATCAGGATTTCAGTGTCGGAATCGGACTGGAAGACCGCCCCCTCGTCTTCAAGCTGGCGCCGCAGGGTGACCGCATTGGTCAGGTTACCGTTATGGGCGAGGGCGACATCACCATCATGAAAGCGGAAGAGGAAGGGCTGAACGTTAGCAATCGAGTTGTGACCACTGGTCCCGTAACGGACGTGGCCGATTGCTGCATTCCCAACCAGCCGTTTTAGTTCGGCCGGATCAGCGAACACCTCGGCTAACAAGCCGCGGTCACGGTGCTGATAAAGGTGCTGGCCATCACTAGAAACGATTCCGGCCCCCTCCTGGCCCCGGTGCTGGAGGGTATGTAAGCCATAGTAGGCTAACTGGCTGGCATCTGGGGCACCAAAGACACCGAAGACTCCGCATTCCTCATTTAATCCTTTGATTTCAGCTGGCACGGTAAAGCCTCCTCCCACAGCCGTTGTAGTTCGGTAACGTTTTGGTTGACCTCCGCATCCGCCAGGTGGGCCTCAAGCCAGTGGGTGTTGGTAACCGTCCCGATGTGCTTGGCATTGTCGCCGAGAGATTTCTCAAAGACTGCCACCTGCTCTTCGGGAACGGTAACCACCAGCCGACCAGGGGTTTCGCTGAACAACTGGGCGGCGGTGAGGTCACGCAGGTCCAGGTCCATTCCCAGGTCAGTCTTAAAGAGGGTTTCGCTGAGGGCCACCCCTAGGCCGCCTTCACTGAGGTCATGGGCACTGGCGACGTGGCCGGCCTGCATTTCACTCAGTAAGTGCCGCAAGTTGTCGTGGATACGGTCAAGGTCAACGTCGTTTAGGGCCCCGCTGATGTCGCCCTGGACCATCTTTTGTAATTCGGACCCGGCAAAATCATCAGCGGTTTTTCCAATCAGGTAAACGTGGTCCCCAGCGTGCTGAGCAAACGATGGTACAACCCGGTCAATATCCTTGATTAGGCCCACCATGCCGACCATCGGCGTTGGGTGAATGGCGTGCCCATTGTTTTCGTTGTACAAAGACACGTTTCCGGAAATGACGGGGGTGTCAAGGGCCCGACAGGCATCAGCCATCCCCTGAACCGACTGGTGGAGCTCCCAGAAAATTTCGGGATCGTTAGGGTCACCGTAGTTCAGGCAATCGGTAATCGCCAGTGGCTCGGCCCCGGCAGCGACGATGTTGCAGGCCGCTTCCACCAGGGCAATCTTGCCACCAACCTTAGGGCTCAGGTAAACAAAGCGGCCGTTGCCATCAGTTGTCATTGCCAGGCCCTTCTTGGTGCCGCGCACCCGGATAACACCGGCGTCACTCCCGGGGCCCACCACGGTGCAGGTCCGGACCTGGGAGTCGTATTGCTGGTAGAGGCATTGCTTGTCGGCCACCGTGCTCTGCTGGAGGAGGCGCCGCAGGGCCTCTTCCGCGTTCGTAATCTGGGGCCGCCATGCCGGTTGCCCTTCCGCTTTGGTAATCCGGGCCGGCTTCTTTTCTTCGCTGGCTTCTTCCAGGACATCGTCGGTCAAACTAGCCACCGGAATGTCACACACAACCTGGCCATCGTGGTGGAGGACGTACTGATGACCCGCCGTGATCCGGCCAATCGTGACGGCATCGAGGTCGTAGTCGTCAAAAATCTTTTTAACGTCCTCCTCGTGGCCCTTGTTAACACAGAGGAGCATCCGTTCCTGGGACTCGCTCAGCATAATTTCGTAAGCGGACATCCCCGTCTCCCGCTGGGGAACCAGGTCGAGGTCTAATTCCATCCCGCTCTTCCCCTCGGAAGCCATTTCCGCACTTGAGGAAACGATGCCGGCGGCCCCCATGTCCTGGATGCCGACCAGCCAGTCGGGGTGCTTGGTGATCACTTCCAGGCAAGCTTCGAGCAGGAGTTTTTCCATGAACGGGTCCCCCACCTGGACGGCCGAACGCTGGGTGGCGTTTTCGTCACTAAAGTCAGCGGAGGCAAAGGTGGCCCCATGAATGCCATCCCGACCGGTTTTGGCACCGACGTACATGACCGCGTTACCGATACCGGCGGCCTTCCCCTTTTGGATGTCCTTTTGGTCCATCAGGCCAACGCTCATCGCGTTACATAAAACGTTGCCCTGGTAGCAGGGATCAAAGGTGGTCTCACCAGCAACGGTCGGGATCCCCATGCAGTTACCGTAGTCACCGATTCCCCGGACAGTTCCGGTGACCTTCATCCGGGTCGTATTATTGTCAAGCTCACCAAAGTGAAGGGAATCAAGCGATGCCACGGGACGGGCCCCCATGCTGAAGATGTCTCTTAAAATCCCCCCGATCCCGGTTGCGGCCCCCTGGTAGGGCTCCACGGTCGTCGGGTGATTGTGGCTTTCCGCCTTGAAGACAACGGCCTGGCCATCATCAATGTCAACCACCCCGGCCCCCTCACCAGGGCCCTGCAAAACGCGGGCGTTCTTGTTAGGGAACAGGCGGAGGACCGGCTTAGACTTCTTGTAAGAACAGTGTTCACTCCACATGGCGGAAAAGAGCCCCGTCTCGGTGTAGTTAGGTAGGCGGCCCAGCAGCTTTTCACTGATGTAGTTGTACTCGTCCTCGCTCAGGCTCCAGTCCAGGTAGGGCTTCTTTTCTTTAATTTCTTCCGGTGTCATTGCTTGCTTCATTGTTTATTCCTCCACTTTTACACTGCCGTTTGCTAACAGGGACTCGAACAGGCGGCGCCCATCCGTATTACCAAGGATTGCCTCAACGGCCCGCTCCGGGTGGGGCATCATTCCCAAGACATTCCCTTGCCGGTTCGTGATTCCGGCAATGTTGCGCAGGCTACCGTTTGGGTTCTCCTCGGCATAGCGGAAGACGACCTGGTGGTTTGCTTCCAGTTCATCAAGCGTTGCCTGGTCCGCATAGTAGCTGCCGTCAGCGTGGGCGATGGGGAGGGCAATCCGCTCGTGTTCCTGGTACTGGCTAGTAAAAAGGGTCTGGTTATTGACTACTTCTAAGGGCACGGTCTTGCAGATGAACTGTTGACTGTCGTTGCGCTTCAAGCCACCGGGCAAGAGCCCCGCCTCCGTCAGGATTTGGAAACCGTTGCAGGTCCCAAAAACCGGCTGACCAGCATGGGCCATCTTAACAACGGCCTTCATGACCGGAGCAAAGCGGGCAATCGCTCCCGCCCGTAAGTAGTCACCGTATGAGAAGCCCCCGGGCAGCATCACCGCGTCGTAGCCGGCCAAGCTCGCCTGCTTATGGGAAACGTAGTCCACGTCAGCGCCACATACGCTGCTGAGTGCTTCGTAAATATCAATGTCACAATTTGAACCGGGAAAAACGATTACCGCAATTTTCATTAATTTTCCTCCATGACTTGGTAAGTGTAAGTTTCCATATTGAAGTTGACCAGTAGCTTTTCCGCAACCTCCTTGACGGTCTTAGCAACCTGGTCAACCTGGGCATCAATGGTGAGGTCGAAAAACTTACCAACCTGAACGTCGGCAACTTCATCGTGTCCCAAAGCATGAATGGTTTTTTTGATCGTGTCACCCTGGGGGTCAAAAACTGATGGCTTGTAGGTGACGAAAATCCGAACTTTAGTCATTATTGTTCCTCCGCAATTACTTCTTCTAACCGGGCCAACACTTTGTCATACGTCGTCGTCAAATCGGCCAGGTTCCGCCGGTAAACATCCTTGTCCATGTGAGCATTGGTCTTAAGGTCCCACAGGCGGCAGTTGTCGGGGGAGAATTCATCGGCCAGCACGATCCGCCCATCACTGAGGTGGCCGAACTCCAGCTTGAAGTCCACCAGCTGCATCCCGGCCTTAGCAAAGAGGTGGGTTAATAGGGTGTCAACTTCTTGGCAGACCGTCCACATCTGGGCGAGTTCATCGTGGGTGGCAATTCCCAAGGCGACCGTTGCCGACTCGTTGATGAAGGGGTCATCCAACTGGTCACTCTTGAAGAAGGTTTCCTGAACCGGGGTGGCAAGGACCTTCCCCTCCTTCAGGCCGTAACGGCTGGCGAAGTGCCCGGCAATTACGTTTCTGGTAACAAATTCGAGCGGCACCATCGTGCACTTCTTAACCAACTCTTCGTTGTCCGAAAGCTTCTTGATGAAGTGCGTTTCGATGCCGTGCTGGATCAAGTATTGGAAGACTAAGGTGGAAATTGCGTTTGCCGCCTTCCCCTTACCAGCGAAGTGATCCTTTTCCTTGCCGTTTAGGGCAGTTGCCTGGTCCATGTAGACAACCCGTAAGACTTCGGGGTCGTCGGTTTGCCACATTTGTTTTGCCTTACCGGTGTACAGTAACTTTTCCATCTTAGTAATTACTCCTTTGTGTAAAACACGAACAACAAATAACTTCAAGCGAATTTAATTCGCTCTTTTATGCTATCAATATACTATCGGCCCCCACTTCTGTCAACGGTATTCGCTAACTAAAACAGATTAATTTTAAATAATGTTCGTGTTTAATGTGAATTACCATTATTTAACAATTGCGTCCCCGGTTTACCGCCCCAAAGCAGAACTTTTGCCAACTTTACTGTTGACATTCGCAAAATTAGTGCTAAACTACAAAACAATTAGAAAATGATTAGACGTTGAAGAGAAGAGTAGTGCCAAGAACTTTTTCCAGAGAGCCCCGGTTGGTGTGAGGGGTAATTGTTACTGACACGAAGATGAGCTCCGAGTTATTCCCCTGGTCAACTGGCTGGGTGAACGGCTGACAGCCGATATCCTGTCGGGTCTTCACCTCATCAGGTGAGTACTTATTAAGGCCACTAATGTGAGTTAGTGGCGAATTCAGGGTGGTACCGCGAAAAGCCTTCGTCCCGGATCCTAGCAATAGGTTCGGGGACGGAGGCTTTTTTATTTACAGAAAGGAGTTGGTCAAGATGACTGCCAATGCGTGTAACGGCTTAGCAATTAGCAAGGGGGTGTGGCACAACCGCCACTTAAAAGCCCCCGGCAAATCGTGGTGCTTAACCTAATGCCCACCAAGTTAACAACCGAGTTGCAGTTTCTTAAACGCTTCGATGACCTTTCGCAAGACGTCGCTTTGACCTTCCTCTATCCGGCAACGCACCGCTTTAAGGGGACGCCCGTTACTGAGTTACGCGACCATTACTTCAACTTCCACCAGGTTTATGATCACCACTTTGATGGCCTAATCATCACCGGCGCGCCGGTTGAACAACTGCCGTTTGACCAGGTCGACTACTGGCGTGAATTTTGCCAGATCATCAGCTGGGCCAACCACCATGTTCGAGAGACTCTCACCGAGTGTTGGGCCGCCCAGGCAAGCCTGTTTGTCGACTTCACCGTCCCCAAGCGGCTGCTCAAGCAAAAGCTGTTCGGCATCTTTACCGCCAACCTTTCCCCGGTCCAGGACAGCGCCGGGGGCCTGATCAAGATGCCACAGTCACGGCACAGCGCAAGCGTCCTTGACCGCCACCACCTCCCCGGCGACCTACGCATCCTCGCCGATAGCAAGGAGGCCGGCCCAATGATCCTGCGGTCGCCACGTTTTCACCACACCTACATCACCGGTCACCCGGAATACGACAGCGACACCCTTGCTAAGGAATACTACCGGGATCAAAAAAAGCGGCGCAAGATCGCCGCACCGCAACACTACTTTATTAATGAGGCCGCGGGCCAGGTCAACTACGACTGGCAAACCGCTGCCCACACGATTTATCAAAACTGGTTAAACACAATTGCCAACTAGAAAGCAGGTTTTACATATGACAAAGGAAAATAACAACTACCACTTTGAAACCCTCCAAGTTCACGCCGGCCAAACCGTTGACGAAACGGGCGCCCGGGCGGTGCCAATCTATCAAACAACCTCCTACGTCTTCAAAGACGCCAAGGAAGCCGCCGACCGTTTTAGCCTCAAGGAACCCGGCAACATCTACACCCGCCTGACGAACCCCACAACGGACGTGGTTGACAAGCGGGTTGCGGCCTTGGAACACGGGACCGCGGGCGTAACCCTGGCTACCGGTTCAGCTGCCATCACGGCCGCCATCCTTAACATCGCCAGTCAGGGGGACGAAATTGTCGCGGCCAGCACCCTCTACGGTGGCACCTACGACCTGTTCGCCGTGACCCTCCCTAAGTTGGGAATCACCACCCACTTTGTTGACCCAGATGACCCCGCCAACTTTGCCAAGGAGATCAACGAGCATACCAAGGCCCTCTACGTTGAAAGCATCGGTAACCCACGGATCAACCTGGTCGACTTTGAGAAAATCGCCAAGATCGCCCACGACCACGGGATTCTCTTCATCGTCGACAACACCTTTGGGACCCCCTACCTCGTTAAGCCCCTCGACCACGGAGCGGACGTCGTGGTTCACTCCGCCACCAAGTTCATCGGCGGCCACGGCACCACAATGGGTGGGGTAATCGTTGAAAACGGGAAGTTTGACTACCAGGCAAGTGGCCGCTATCCCGGATTCACCACCCCGAATGACCAGTATGACGGCATCGTCTTTGCGGACCTGAAGGGCGCGGCCTTTACCACCAAGGTGCGGGCGGAATCACTACGGGACCTTGGGGCCACGATCAGTCCCTTCAATTCCTTCCTCCTGTTACAGGGGCTGGAATCACTGTCACTCCGGGTTGAACGTCACGTCGCCAACACCAAGAAGATTGTTCACTTCTTAAACGACCACCCCAAGGTTGCCTGGATCAACTATCCCGAACTGCCGGACAGCCCCTACAAGCCACTGGCTGATAAGTACTTCCCGCACGGTGTTGGGTCGATTTTCACCCTCGGCCTTACGGGTGGCGAAGAGGCTGGTAAGCAACTAATCAGCAACCTCCACCTCTTCTCCCTGCTCGCCAACGTGGCCGATGCCAAGTCCTTAATCATCCACCCCGCATCAACAACCCACGCCCAATTAAACGCCGAACAGCTCAAGGCCGCGGGAGTGACCCCCGACCTTATTCGGGTTTCGGTGGGAATTGAAAACGTCGATGACCTGCTCAACGACCTTGACCAGGCCCTCGCCAAGATTTAGAAAGGAAGATTTGCTATGGAAACAATCACAATCGGTCTGTTGGGCCTCGGAACCGTTGGTAAGGGGGTCGTCACCCTTTTGCAAACGCAGGCGGCTAAGATTGCCCGGACCCAAGATTTTCGCTTCAAGTTGAAGAGTGTTGCTGTCCATAACCTGGCACACCACCAGGGTGACCGTTTACCGGCTGGGACAATTTTGACTGATAAGGTCACTGACGTGGTCGATGACCCAGAAATCCATATTGTGGTTGAAGCCATGGGAACCATCGCGCCCGCCAAGGTGGCCATCTGCCAGGCAATTCTCAATGGCAAGTCAATCATCAGTGCCAACAAGGACCTCCTGGCCACGGCCGGGGAGGAAATTCTCCAACTGGCCAAGACTGCCAAGGTCGACTTCTTCTACGAGGCCAGTGTGGCCGGGGGAATTCCCATCCTCCGCGTCCTGTCCAGCTGCCTGGAGACCGACCAGATTACCCAAATTACGGGGATCATCAACGGGACCGCGAACTATGTTTTGACGGCCATGGACCGTAAAGGCCAGGACTACAAGACGGCACTGGCGGCCGCCCAGGAACTCGGCTATGCGGAAGCCGACCCCACCAATGACGTCCAGGGAATTGACGCCACCTACAAGCTGATCATCCTCAGCCGCTTCGCGTTTGGCCAGTCCTTGTCCCTCAAGGACGTGCCGGCCCAAGGAATTACCAACGTCTCGCCGGCCCAGCTAGCTAGCGCCAACCAGCTGGGACTAAAGGTCAAGCTGCTGGCGGTGGCCAAGGAGGAAAAGCACCAGCTCTTCTCATTCGTCGGCCCGGCCGCAATCCCTGCTGCCGAGCCACTGGCCCACGTCAACGGGGTCCAGAACGCGATCGCCGTGCAGAGTGATGCCTTGGGTGAGACCACCTATACCGGCCCGGGTGCTGGTGCCACCCCCACTGCCAACAGCATTCTCAGCGACCTTTTGGCAACCGGTGATGACATTGTGAAAGGCAACTGCGGAAGGGAGTTCAACAGCTACCGCAAGCCGGCCATCGCCAAGCCGCTCACGGCCGTTCCCCAGCGGTACCTGATTACCGTTGAGGGTACCGGCAACCTCCTTTCAATTGTCTCCAACATTCCGACCGTCTCCTGGCAGCAACAGGCCACTGGTCAGGATTACTGGAGCGGACTAACCCCGGTTATCGACCATGATGATCTTGAGCAACTATGTGCCTCTTTGCGACAGAGCGGCCGGCAGGTTGCCTTCCTCCCCATCGCTAACAGCTGGCAAACCGTTCCGGAAAAGGTTAGAGAATAAATAAAGCGTCACCTTCGCAATCAATAGATTGGGAAGATGACGCTTTTTAGTCTACAATGTGTTCATAAACCAACATGTGAGGGGAAATCACTTTGAAAGCAAAACCAACGATTAAGATTCGCCGGGCCCAGAAGGCCGACCAAGAAACAATTGTAGCGATTTTTAACGAAGCGGTCCAGGCAGGAATCGCAACTGATGAGAGTCAGGCCGTAACAGTGGCGGACCGGCAGGACTGGTTTGCCCAGTTTGACGACCGGCACCCACTATGGGTGGTGACCATTGACGGTCAGGTTTGTGGCTGGTGCGCCCTCGAGCCCTTCTACCCCAACCACGCCTATGCGGATTCGGCAGAGATTGCCATCTACATCCACAAGCAGGCGCGGCGAAAGGGGTTGGGCCGGGCCCTCCTTAACTTCGTCGACCAGCAAATCAAGGGGCACCTCCACTTCAAGACGGTGGTGGCCTACATTTACGAGCGCAACCAACCGAGTCAAAACCTCTTTACGAGTTGCAACTACGAGAGGTGGGGCCACCTGCCCAATATTTCAAAGGTTAACGGCGAATACCGGGAACTGAAGATCTTCGGCAAGAACTACCCGACCGCCTAAGACCGCCGTTTGAAGAGGCAGGCGATTAGAAAAATCACCCCGAATAGTTGGCAGCCGAAGTCCAACAGGCGGCCAACCGGGTCATGGTCAGACACCAGGTCAATTAGCGGGGCAAGGACCAGGGCGAGCCCGAACAGGAAGCTATTCGTCTTGTAAAATTGGTGGTTGAATTTCATATAAAACTCTCCTTTGAAGGAGATCGCAGGAAAGGGGCTGTGAATCTCCTATATAGTTGAAAATGCTACAGCGCAGTACACAAAGGGACTCTAGTGTTCGGTTTCTCCGAACGCTAGAGTCCTCTTTGTGCTTGCGGGGGTTCGAAAACGAACTAGCAAGCTAGTTCTGTCTCACTCCCTTTTTTACTAGTCCAAGCCAACCCGCTTGTAAATGTCATCGACGTGGCGGAGGTGCCAGTGGTAGTCAAAGGCGTCGTCCAGGTCTTCTTTAGTGAGTTGCTTTTGAATTGTTGGGTCCTTTTCCAACAGCGGGCGGAACGGGATCTGTTCTGCCCAGCACTTCGCGGTGTACGGCTGGATCAGGTCGTAAGCCGCTTCCCGGATCATTCCACTGTTAACCAGCTTGAGGAGGACCCGACCACTGTAAATCAGGCCAAGGGTCTTATCCATATTCTTCTTCATCGTCTCCGGGAAGACGTCCAGGTTCTTCAGGATCCGGCCGAACCGGCGAAGCATGTAATCAAGAAGGGCAGTTGAATCGGGTAAAATCATCCGTTCTGCGCTGGAGTGAGAAATGTCCCGCTCGTGCCACAGGGCAACGTCCTCATAGGCCGTTACAACATGTCCCCGGAGGACCCGGGCACAGCCGCAGATGTTTTCGGAGCCAATTGGGTTCCGCTTGTGGGGCATGGCTGAGGAGCCCTTTTGCCCCTTGGCGAAGTGCTCTTCGACTTCATGGATTTCGGTCCGCTGGAGGGAACGAATTTCGGTTGCCATTTCCTCCATGCTGGTTCCAATCAAAGCAATCGTGGCGATGTATTCAGCGTGCAGGTCCCGTGGCAGAACCTGGGTTGAGACTTCCTGGGCACGGAGGCCGAGGCGGTCGCAAACGTACTTTTCAACGAAGGGGTCGATTTCCGCGAAGGTCCCTACCGCACCGGAGATCTTCCCAGCTTCAACACCCCGGGCAGCGTGTTCAAACCGTTCCTTGTTCCGCTTCATTTCGGAGTACCAACGGGCCGCCTTCAGGCCAAAGGTAGTTGGCTCAGCGTGCACCCCGTGGGTCCGGCCCATGCAGACGGTGTACTTGTACTTTTCAGCCATTTTCTTCAAAACGGCCATGAAGTCATCAATGTCCTTACGGAGGATGTCGTTGGCCTTCTTCAGGCGGAGACCCTGGGCGGTGTCAACGACGTCGGTACTGGTCATCCCGTAGTGAACCCACTTCCGTTCTGGGCCGAGGGACTTGGAGACGTCACGGGTAAAGGCAATCACGTCATGGTGAGTCACCGCTTCAATCTCGGCGATCCCCTCAACGCTAAACTTAGCGTTCTTCTTGATCTTTTCCACGTCTTCAGCCGGAATGTGCCCCAGTTTGCTCCAGGCCTCGTCAGCAGCAATTTCAACTTCTAGCCAGCACTGGTACTGGGTTTCTAAGCTCCAGATCTTCTTCATTTCTGGACTAGTATAACGGTCAATCATCGGTTAAAATCCTCTCTATGTTTATTCTGCAGTTATTATCGCACAGGTTGAGAAATCTCCCAAGCCCTATTCATCCCAAATGTGGGTGTCCGCAATTTCCTTTAAGGTGGCCGTGAAGTCATCGGTCAAAATTGTCACGTGACCCATCTTCCGGTTGTGGCGGATCTCCGCCTTGCCATAGTCGTGAAAGTGCCAGTTTGGCTTTTTAGGAATCTGTTTGCGAACCCCCTGCACATGCTGGCCCAAGACATTAACCATAATTACCGGGTGCAGCAATTCAATCTTGGGGAGGGGCCAGTTGCAGACCGCTCGGTTGTGGATGGCAAATTGGGAGAAGTTGCAGGCCTCAATCGAGTAGTGGCCTGAATTATGCGGCCGTGGGGCCAGCTCGTTGATGTAAATCTCCCCGTCGTTGCCCACGAACATCTCAACGCCCAGGATTCCCCGGAGGTCAATCGCGTAGGCAATCTTAATTGCCATTTGTTTGGCCCGCTCCTGCAATTCAGGCGCGATCCGGGCGGGGACAATACTGATGTGCAAAATCTCGTCGTGGTGAATATTCTCCGAAACGGGGAAGACGGTGATTGCGCCGTTTTCATTCCGGCCAACCATGACAGAGCATTCCAACTTGAAGGGTACCCACCCCTCAAGGATGGCGTCCTTAGTGGATAGGATCCCCGCACACTTTGCCAAGTCCGCGTCACTGTGGAGGATCTCCTGGCCGTGGCCATCATAGCCGCCTTCGCAGGTCTTCAGCACACATGGGTAGCCAATTTCTGCCACCGCCTTTTCCAGGTCCTGACGATTCTTAACTGGCAAAAATGGTGCGGTTTTAAGGCCGGCATTGCGGAGGAAGGTCTTTTCCCGGATTCGGTTCTTGGTGGTGTACAGCAGGTGGGTGCCCTGGGGAACGTAAACCTTGTCGGCCACGTCACGAAGGGCGTTCAAGTCGACGTTTTCGAACTCATAGGTGAGGACGTCCGACCGGCGGGCCAGTTCCTCAATTGCTTTCACGTCAGCATATTCCGCCACAATCTGGTCATCGGCGACCTGGCCAGCTGGGCAGTGAGGCGTCGGATCCAGGATAATGACCTTCATCCCCGTCTGCTTGGCGTCAAGGGCCATCATCTGACCGAGCTGCCCCCCACCGATGATGCCAATTGTTTGGCCCTGTTGAATTATCTTAGTCAAGGTGAGCACCGCTTTCCTTTGCTGCGTCGTGCATCTGCTTCCGGTAGTCAACAATCTGGTCCTGAATTACCTGATCAGTGGTCCCCAGGATCTGCAGAGCTAACAGTGCTGCGTTTTTGGCGCCCGCAACCCCGATTGCCGTGGTGGCAACGGGAATCCCTGCTGGCATCTGGACGATTGATAAGAGGGAGTCCATCCCGCCAAGGGTCTTGGTCTGTCCGGGAATGCCAATCACCGGTAACGGGGTGTTAGCGGCAATCATCCCCGGAAGGTGGGCGGCGCCACCGGCACAGGCAATAATTACCTTCGTCCCCTTCTTAACGGCCCCCTGGGCAAAGGCGAACATTTCGTTTGGCATCCGGTGGGCAGAAATGACGTTCTTATCATAGTCGACACCGAATTGGTCCAAAATTTTGCAAGCTTCTTTGACGGTTGGCCAGTCTGACTTACTGCCCATCACAACACTAATTTTGCTCATCATGTTACCTCCTTAAAAACTGCTTTAAGGATACCAAATCGGCGGGCCCACTTCAATAGTATTTACGAACAAAATATATATTTAACAATATAAAGTTCGTATAAATGCTGGTAAATAAAAAACGTCCAGCTAGTTTTACCCAGCTGGGCGCAATTCTTTTCTTAGAACAAACCAGTAATCTTGCCGTCCTTATCAATGGTCATGTTAACGGCCGCCGGTACCTTGGACAGGCCCGGCATCGTCATCATGTTGCCGGATAGAGCGACAATGAAGCCGGCCCCGAGCTTGGGAACAAGGCTCCGAATGTGGAAGGTAAAGCCTTCTGGAGCCCCCAGCTGACTCTTATCATCGGTGAATGAGTACTGGGTCTTGGCGATGCAGACCGGCAGCTTGTCCCAGCCGAGCTCGGTAAACTGCTTCAGTTGACGCTTGGCAGTGCGGCTAAATTCAACGTCCTTGGCGCCGTAAATCTTAGTCGCGATCGTCCGGATCTTTTCCTCCGGGGTCGCGTCCAAACTGTACAACTCGTGGAAGTCACTCTGTTGGTCCGTCAACCGGACAACCTCTTGGGCCAGGCCCTGCGTTCCAGCACCGCCCTTAGCCCAGGCGTCCACCGGCACGACGTTGACCCCGAGTTCCTTACAGTTATCTTCAATCAGTTTAATCTCAGCTTCCGTATCCGTGACGAAGTGGTTAATGGCCACCACCAAGGGCACGCCGTACCGCTGCATGTTCTTGATGTGGCGGTTCAGGTTGGCCATCCCCTTCTTCAGTTCCGGAAGGTGCTCGTCTTTTAAATCAGCCAGGGCAACACCACCGTTATACTCAAGGGCCCGAACAGTAGCGACGATGACCACCGCATCCGGGTTCTTGCCCAGGACCCGGCGCTTGATGTCCATGAACTTCTCCGCCCCGAGGTCGGCACCGAAGCCAGACTCCGTAACGGTATAGTCCGCCAGCTGCAATGCCGCCTTGGTAGCCAGCACACTGTTGCAGCCATGGGCGATATTAGCGAATGGGCCCCCGTGAATAATCGTTGGGGTGTGGTCCAGGGTCTGAACTAGGTTAGGCTTGATGGCGTCCTTTAAGAGAATCGTAATGGCGTCTGCAAAGCCGAGCTCAGCCACCGTAACCGGCTTCTTGTCATAGGTGTAGCCGACAACAATCCGCCCAACCCGCTTCTTCAAGTCCATCAGGTCGGTCGACAGACATAGGATCGCCATCAGTTCAGAAGCGGCGGTGATATCAAATCCGGTCTGCCGTGGGACCCCCTGCATTAAGCCCCCCAGGCCGGTGACGACATTTCTAAGGGCCCGGTCGTTAACGTCTTCAACCCGCTTCCAGATAATTCGGCGGGGGTCCAGGCCCAATTCGTTACCACGCATAATATAGTTATCAACCAGGGCCGCCAGGGTGTTATTCGCACTCGTTAGGGCGTGCAGGTCCCCGGTAAAGTGAAGGTTGATGTCCTCCATCGGGACGACCTGACTGTAGCCCCCACCAGTGGCCCCACCTTTAATTCCAAAGACTGGCCCCATCGAAGGTTCCCGCATTGCAATGATGGTCTGGTGACCCAGCTGGTTTAAGGCATCCCCTAACCCAACGAGAACGGTTGACTTCCCCTCACCGGCTGGCGTGGGGTTGATTGACGTTACCAAGACTAACTTGTGCTTCTTATCCGGGTGCGCCGTGACGGGGAGACTGATCTTCGCCTTATACTTTCCGTACTGCTCAATATCATCCTCACCCAGGCCAATCTTTTCTGCGACCTCTTTAATCGGCTTCATTTCCGCTTGGTCTGCAATTTCGATATCCGTCATCATTGCAATCGTCCCCTTTCACTAGACGCGAACTTTATAGTTTTATTATAGCTTCTTGTTCGACTATAATCATAGAATACTGTATTATCTGCTGCTCGTAAGCCTCTTTTCACGAATAATTAATTAAATTAAGTTAAAAATAAACTTACTATTCCAGCTTAGCGGTTATCCATCCTAATGTCAAAGGGATTCCACAAGAAAAGCGCGCTCCTGGTGCTAGTTACGAACAACCGCTGGCCCGTTACCAGCAGTCGCCCCATAATAGCCACATGAAGCGCGCTAATACCTTATTCGCGTTTTATTAATCGTTATTTCCTTCAGACTGGGCAATGCTGTCCCGCAAGATGCCCATGTCAACCTCGCCCTGGCGGAATGCCTGGTCGTTAATCGGCATGTGCTGCTGCAAGTTATCAAAGATCTGCAGGTCACCAGTCAACTGGTCCGCGTTGAACTCCAACAGGTGACCAGCAAACTGGCGGTCATCGCTGATGAAGTGGAGGTGCCAGCCGGCCGCGGTAACACTGCCGAAGATTTCTGGGGCGTAGTAACCAATAATCGTCCCCGTAACATTGTCATTGGTAAACGTTGGTTGGCCCTTGGCAACTTCCAGCAGGCTTGGGTATGGCTTTTCCTGCTTAGGTGCAATCCGCACCTTGACGTGGTTGAAATTCCCCTTTAACCGCAGTGCGGCAAAGATGTTCTTCAGCGCGTGTTTTTCAGCAAAGTCGCCGTTTAATGCCGTGAAGTCGACATTGGATAGCTCAATCTTCTCCAGATCTTCGGGGGTGTGGACCGAGGCAAATGGCATCTTGGCTTGCCGGTCGGTCATGTGGTTAACGTGCCCATCAGATACCGCCTGGTAAACCTCACCATCGAGGATGATTACCTCACCATCGAGCCCATTAAAAGTGCCGATTCCCGTCGAACCATGTTTTAACAGGTCGGCAACGGTGATTGTCCCGTCCATGTTACCAGCCATCAAAGAAGCTAACGTACCGTGTTCATACAAAGTACTGATAAGATCATTTCCTTTCATTAACCTAATTGTGAGTCAATCAAGTGGGCTGCTAGGTCCTTGTTATTACTGTAGTCGACAGGAACATCGACAACCACGGGGCCATCGATGTTGAAGGCCTTATGCAAAGTCTTCTTCAGGTCGGCCGGCTTTTCAACCCGCAGGCCAGTAGCGCCAAAGCTTTCGGCGAATTTAACAACGTCACACTTACCAAAGGTCACCCCGGCGGCTTCTGGGTACTTCATTTCTTCCTGGAACTTAACCATGTCGTAGTGGCCACCATCATCCCAGACAATTGTTACCAGGTTCAGGTGGTGCTGGACGGCCGTAGCTAATTCGACCCCGGAGAAGAGGAAGCCCCCGTCACCACAAACGGCAACGGCCTTGTGTTCTGGGTGGAGCATGGCAGCAACCATTGCCCATGGCAGGCCCACCCCAAGGGTCTGCATCCCGTTACTAATTAGCAGGTGCCGTGGTTGATAACAACGAAAGTGCCGGGCCATCCAGATGTAGTGGGAACCAACGTCTAGGGAAACGATCATGTCGTCAGTCACGTTTTCCTGAATGGCTTGAACTACCGCCAGCGGGTGACTAACCCCGTGGCTTTGGGGCGCCTTAATCTGCTTATCCTTATCCAGTTGCTGCTTGTAAGTGGCAAGCTGCTTCTTAGCCGCTTTCGGGTAGTTGTACCCCTTCAGTAGCTGGTCAAACTGCTTCAGGCTGGTGGCAATATCACCGACCATTTGCATAATTGGGGTGTAGTGGTTATCAATCTGGGCCGGTTGGGTATCCAGGTTGACAATCCGCAGTTGCCCTTCCTTGTTCCAGTTCCGGGGTTCGTATTCAATTGCGTCATAACCAACGGCGATTACCAGATCACTTTGCTGGAGGAGCTGGTCACCAACCTGGTTACGGAAGAGACCCACCCGACCAAAGTAGGACTGTTCCTCGAGGTCACGGGAAACGACCCCCGCGGCCTGGAAGGTTTCAACAACAGGGAAGGAGTAGTCCCGGAGCAATTGCCGTAAAGCAGCGGTAACCTCCTCGTTGCCGCCCCGCTGCCCGACCAGGATGACGGGCATCTTGCTGTTCTTTACCAGGTCAACCAGCTTTGCCAAATTATCGGCATCGACGGGACCCATCTTCGGGGCCTCATAGATTGGCAGGGGCTTTTCATTAACGACCGCATCGTCAACGTCTTGCGGCAGGCTGACAAAGGCCGCTCCTTTGGGTGAACCCTGGCTGGCTTCAAATGCGTTAGCCATCATTTCAGAAATGTTGTCCGGGTCCTGGATTTCAGCACTGTACTGGGTGATTGTGGCCATAATTTCGGCAGACGGGGTGCTCTGGTGGGTTAGACGGTGGAGGTCCTTTCGTTGAACCTGACCACCGATGGCCAGGACTGGGTCCCCTTCTGCATTAGCCGTCATAATCCCGGTCGTCAGGTTGCCAACCCCCGGGCCAGAGGTACTGATGGCAACCCCGGTCTTACCAGTCAACCGGGCATAGGCCTGGGCCATGAAGACCGCATTTTGCTCGTGCCGGGTAACAATCAGCTTCGGTGCGTCCGTACTTCCCTTGCCGTCAAGGCCTTCAAACAGGCGGTCAATCTTAGCACCCGGAATCCCGAATACCAGGTCAACACCGTGTTTGCGGAGGCTATCGATGATGACGTCTGAACCATGTAATTGTTTTTCCATTTATATCCACCTCGTCTGTCTTTCAAGTTACGTTATAATTAAATTCTAATCTTTTCAGAAAACAAGCACAAGATTGATCACTGCTCACATTGGTGCCCCTTCCCGCTTTGCTCGCTGTCTTGTGAACAATTTTAAAGAAAATGAGCAAGTCAACTATCCTTTTTAGCTCATTAAGTCCGTGATAGCGGCATTACTGGGCGGATAATCAACTTGCTCACCATTTATTATTTTCGTTCGTAACAAATTTGTTTTTTCTTTTCAATTTCCATTAATGTACAGGATTACACAAGGCTCAAGCCCGCCGTGACTTACGGTGGTGGTGAATCGACTTAACACCGAGGATGTCGAGCAGGAAGGTGAAGATGGGAACCCCAACGATGAGACCCCAGGTACCCCAGAAGTGCTCGCTGACCAATAGGACCACGAAGGTGTAAAAGATTGGCAGGTCGGTCTGGCTGGACATGAACTTGGGGTTCAAAACGTAGGCCTCGATGGCGTGGATAACGATCACCATGATGATAATATAAACCACGTCCCGCAGGCCGCCAACAGAGTAGGCCACCAGGCTGAGGGGAATTGTCGAAATAATCACCCCGGCAACTGGTACCAGACTGAAGATGAAGACAATCAGCGCCAGCGCAAAGATCTGCGGCATCTTCATCACGGTCAGGCACACCGTTGTAATTACCGTATTACAGATAGCGATGAAGAATTGGGCCTCCAAGACAACCCCGAAGGTATTAGTAAATTTCTTGCCAAAGAAGGCCACGTCCTGGAAGAACCAGCTGAACTTGCTGTCGAGGAAGAGCCGGGAGAAGCTTTCCATCTGCTCAAGCTCCAAGGTGTAAAAGAAGCTCAAAATCAGTGACAAGAGGAAAGTCACCGTAACAACCCCAATGCTAGTCAGCGTGCTGACAGCGAGTGAGATGCCGTGCTTCACCTGGTTCATAATCGTCGCCGTGCTGATGTAGTGGTTAATATAGTGGTAGAAGACCGTCGTGTCGTTGGACTCGTAGAACTTCACCACTGAATTGACCATTTTGACAATTTGGCGAACCAGGACTGGTAGGTACTTGGTAACCCCAAAATACAATAGCAAAAGTAACAGGACGTAGGTCACCACCGTAATGATGGCTGGCGATAATTTGGGGAGCCACCGCCGGACCAGGTGGACCCAGTTAACGACGATGTAGGTCAGAATAAAGGTGAATAGGATCATATTCATCATTGACCGGACCATCCAAAGGACCACGATAATTATCGCGAGGACTACAAACCGTCGCAGCTCCACATTTTTAATAAAGCGATGCCAAGCATCAACCATATGATCACCCTTTCTCATCATTATAATTATATAAGGATTTTCAAATATTTGGGAGATTTGAAGCTTCTTTTCCTTGAATTAATTTACGGGGTGTTATAATAATCCTATTAATTTGAGAAAGAAGGAAACGTTGAAATGCTAGAAAAGACGTTCTACAAGTCACTGCTAAGCCATTCTTTTACGATCCCAGTTAAGGTTGTCTTCTGGGATGGCAAGAGCGTGGTTTACGGTAACGGCGACCCCGAGGTAACCATCACCTTTAAGGAGAAGATCCCGATTCGTGATGTTACCAAGAACGCCTCAATTGCCCTCGGAGAAGCTTACATGGACGGTAAGATTGAAATCGACGGCAGCATCCAGAAGCTCATTGAATCCGCCTACGAAAGCGCCGGCAGTTTCATGCGTAATTCCAAGTTCCGCAAGTTCTTACCAAAGCAAGGGCACTCCGAAAAGGAAAGCCAATCCGACGTGCAAAGTCACTACGACGTGGGGAACGACTTCTACAAGCTCTGGTTAGACGACACGATGACCTACTCATGTGCCTACTTCACGGATGGCAACTGGGATGACCTGACAAAGGCCCAGGAAGCCAAGGTTCACCACATTCTGAAGAAGCTGGACCCGAAGCCCGGCAAGACCCTTTTGGATATTGGTTGTGGCTGGGGAACCCTGATGCTGACCGCTGCCAAGGAATTCGGCCTCAAGGTCACCGGGGTTACCCTGAGTGAAGAACAATTCCGCTTTGTCCAACAAAAGATTAAGGACGAAGGCTTGGAAGACGTTGCCGAAGTCAAGCTGATTGACTACCGGGAACTCGGTGACCAGACCTGGGACTACATCACCTCAGTGGGGATGTTTGAACATGTTGGTAAGAAAAACCTGGGGTTGTACTTCAAGGACGTTCAACGTTACCTCAGTAATAATGGGGTGGCCCTCATTCACGGAATCACCCGGCAACAGGGTGGGGCCTACAACGGTTGGATTAACAAGTATATCTTCCCTGGCGGCTACATTCCCGGCCTGCAAGAAATGATTGGCCACATTGTTGAAAACCACATGCAACTGGCCGACATGGAAATGCTCCGCCGTCACTACCAACACACCCTGGAGATCTGGGACGCCAACTTCAACGCCAACCGGAACCAGATCCAGGATATGATGGGTGAACGCTTCACACGGATGTGGGACCTCTACCTGCAGGCATGTGCCGCTTCCTTTGAATCCGGAAACATCGATGTTATCCAGTTCTTAATCACCAAGGGGGCTTCTGGCAAGAACCTGCCAATGACCCGGGACTACATGTACAAAGATTAATAGAGAACTTAAAAAGGCTGGAATAAAAGCACGCTGATACTTTTCTTCCAGCTTTTTAATTATCAGGAGTTTTTAAATTTATTCCGCTGCCAACTTTTGGGCAGTCTCATCAAAACGGGTCCGAATGTAGTTTGCTGACTTGGCCAACTTCTTTTCCTCATCGGGCGTCAGGTTCAGCTGCAGTTGCTTGACCACCCCACCGTTGCCGATGATAGCAGGGTAGCCACAGTAGGTCCCGTACTCCTCACGGAAGTTGGAGCACGGCAGTTCAATGTTGGCATCATTAAGGATGGCGGTAACCAGGCGCAGGGCCGCCGCCGCAATTCCGAAGTTAGTGTAAAGTTTCCCGTGGAAGACGGTGTAGCCGCCAGCCTTGGTTGCTTCGGCAAGGGCGTCTAAGTCCAGGTCATCGCTGGCGGCAGCGAGGTCGGTAATATTTTGCCCGAGGACACGGACCTGTGACCATGCCGCAAACTGGGAGTTACCGTGCTCACCAAGTGCGTAGCCGGTTACCGAGCGGGGATCAACGTTTAGGGCCTGACCAACAACCTTGTGGAGGCGGGCGGTATCAAGTAGGGTCCCGGTCCCAATCACCTGGTCCTTTGGTAGGCCGGTGTACTTTTGGAACAGGGCCGCAATGACGTCACAGGGGTTACTGATTGAAACCAGCACACCGTTAAAGCCGACCTCCTTCAGTTTGGTCCCTACCTCCTTGGCAGCGCGGCTGTTCACCTTTAGTTCCATGAAGCGGTCGTGTTTAGCGTCGTCATTTTGGATACCAATATCGCCAACCGCGATCACCACCACGTCGGCATCACCCAAGGCCCCGTAATCATTACGAAGGACCTTTGTGTGGGTCGGCAGGTTCGCCGCCGCATCCTCGAAGTCAGTTACGTTCGCGTTCAATTTCTTTTCGTTTGTATCAATTAGGACCAGCTTATCCACGGTCCCGGTCACCAACAGATTATTCGCCAGAGTTTCACCAACGTGTCCTTGACCAATCACACCAACTTTTCGTGTCATACTTATCCGCTTCTCTCTAATATCCTCTCCACGTTTCTAATAATATTTTAATGATACTTTAATCGTTGTGGTGGTGAATGTCAACCGTTTCTGTAAAATGGCCAAGAAATAAGCCCGTAAATTCAGCAATTAAATGCCGGATTTACGGGCTTTATTCATTTCTAATTTAATTCTTCGTAAATTGCCATCAGCGGTTGCCGAACCTTAGGCTTGATTGGCTGGTCGCGGTAACCGAAACTGACCATTACCGAAACGCGCCAGTGCTGCAGGTCGATAACTCTCCGCTTGCTCAGGTAGTTGTTCATCTGCGCGTAGTTGAAGCCCTCAATGGGGCAGGAGTCAATGCCGAGCTCGGCTGCCGCCGTCATCATGTTTGCCATTGCGATGTAGGTCTGCTTACTGGCCCATTCAAAGAGTTCCTGGTCATTTCTAATCCCCAGGTCGTCTTCCTGGAAGTGCTTGAAGGCCTGCGAAGGCTTTGATTCTGGTGAGTATTGGTGGTGCTTAACGTCGGCCACCAGGTGGCGAACATAGTCACTATCGTAGGTCACATCTGTCCGTGCCAGGATCAGCAGTAACTTGTCGGCCCCGTCGAGACTGTTGGCCGCACCCCAGGCAAAGGGCCGGATGCCCTTCTTAACCTGCGGGGAGTTGATCAGGATAAACTTCCAAGGCTCATAACCAAAGGAACTTGGTGAAAGCCGGCCCACTTCCAAGATGGTGTGCCAGTCTTCCGGAGAAATGTGCCGCTGCGGGTCGTACTTTTTGGTCGCGTAACGTCGGTTAGCCGTCTCCAGAACGTGTTGGCGAATTTCTTCCTTATCCATTAATAATCACTCACTTTCTGTAAGTATTATAACAGACTTTCGGCAAGCTTCACCGCTTAGTGCTTGGCACTCCAAGCTGCCGGATCCTGTCGCCACTCATTCAGAGAAGAGAGGTGGGCTTCACTGATGAGGCCATTTTCCTTGGCGACGTTAACCAGGGTCGGATAGTTGGTAACGGAGTAGTAGTCCAAACCGGCCGCCGCGAAGTTCTTGTCCGCCGCTGGCAACTGGTAGGTGAAAACGGAAACAACACCAACGACCTCCGCACCAGCCTTGTTGACCGCGGCGACCGCGTTGAGGACGCTCCCACCAGTGGAGATCAGGTCGTCAATCACAACCACCTTTTCACCGGCCTTTAGGACTCCTTCAATTTGCTTGCCGCGACCATGGTCCTTGGGCTTGGAGCGCACGTAAACCAGGGGTTTCCCCAGTTCTTCGGCCACCCAGGCGGCGTGCGGAATCCCCGCCGTCGCGGTTCCCGCAACCACGGCAACTTCCGGGAAGTGCGCCTTGATCAGGGCAGCCATCCCCTGATAGATTGATTTCCGGACTGCCGGGTACGAAATCGTTAACCGGTTATCGGTGTAAATTGGTGAATGCAGGCCACTGGCCCAGGTGTAAGGCTTGTCGGGGCTCAGGGTTACCGCGTGAATTTCCAAAAGGTCCTTAGCAACTGTCTCTGCGTAACTCATCTTAATCTTCCTCCGTTAAAAATTCTTCTTCAATCTCCTGGTATGCTTTGACCGGGTCCGCACTTTGGGTGATTGGCCGCCCGACCACAATGGCGTTGCTCCCCAGGTCATGGGCCTGGTGGGGAGTGACGACCCGCTTTTGGTCCCCCTTAGCAAAGTTCCACGGTCGGATCCCCGGGGTGACACAGAGAAAGTCTGGACCCGTTACCTGGCGGATTGCCTGGACTTCGTGGGCTGAGCAAACAACCCCGTTCGCACCGGCCTTCTCCGCCAGCTGGGCGTAGGACTGGACCGATTCCACCAGGGACAGGTCAACGTGCTGCTCGTCGTGTAAGATTTGCTCGTCAATTGAGGTTAGCTGGGTAATCGCCAGCAGCTTCGGTGCCGGAAGGCCGGCAGCCTGTGCCCCTTCCTTCAGGCCCGTGGCACCGGCAGCCACCATTTCACTCCCCCCGGCGGCGTGGATTGTAGTAAAGTCGACCCCCAACTGGCCGAGGACAAACATCGCCCGCTTAACGGTGTTGGGAATGTCGTGGAGCTTCAGGTCCAGAAAAATCTTAAAGCCCCGGCGTTGGGCCTCCTTAATGATCTCCGGGCCAAAATGGTAGTACAATTCCATCCCGATCTTGAGGATTGGCCGTGGTTCAACGGTCAAGCGGTCAAACAAGTCCAGTGCTTCGTTCTTGGTGGCCACGTCAATCGCCACCATTGGTGAATATCGTTTCAAAATCTTACCTCCCACAGGTCCGTCAACTTCTCAACTCCATACCGGTCCATTACCAGGGGCAGGTCCGCCACGATCCGTGGGCAGGCCAGCGGGTCGTGGAAACTAGCGGCCCCCACTTCGACGGCGTTAGCCCCGGCCATCATAAATTCCAGGACGTCCTCGGCGGTTTCAATCCCCCCAACCCCGATGATTGGTAAGCTGGAAACGGCCCGGACTTGGTGAATCATTCGCAGGGCCAACGGCTTAATGGCTGGGCCCGATAAGCCCCCAGTGACGTTGGCGAGAACGGGGCGCCGGGTCTTGAGGTCGATGCTTAAGCCGGTCAGGGTGTTGACCATCGTCAGGCCATTAGCACCACCGCGCTCGGCCGCCTGGGCCAGGGGAACAATGTTGGTGACGTTCGGAGTCAGTTTGACGTAGATCGGGGTCCCCGCGGCCTGCTTGACGACCTTCCTGGTCAGGTCCTCAAGAACCGCCGGATCAGTGCCCATCGCAAGGCCACCGTGCTTAACGTTGGGGCAGGAAACGTTCAACTCAATGGCGTTGACTTCCGGGGCTTGGCCTAATTGGTGGACGACCGTCTCGTACTCTGCCGTGGAGAAACCGGCCGCACTCGCGATGATTGGCAAGTGTGGGTAGTGGCCCTTCAGCCAGGGCAGCTTTTCGTTAACGACCGCTTGAACCCCCACATTTTGCAGGCCATTGGCATTTAACCAGCCAGCACTTGTTTCACAAACCCGGGGTTGGGGGTTCCCCGACCGGGCATGGAGGGTCGTTGACTTCAGTACTAAGGACCCCAGTAAATTCAAATCATAGTTACGAGCAATTTGCTGGCCATAGCCACAGGTGCCGCTTGCCGGAATAACCGGGTTCTTCAGCGATAGGCCGGGCAGCTCAACTGCCAACCGTTGTGCTTCTTCCATCAGAGAATGCTCCTTTCGCGCAATCAAAAACAGCGCCCACTTAATCCCTCCTGGTTAAGCGAGCGCTGTGCTTTTTCTCTTCTCTTAAATAATGCCAAACACCGTACCGTTTTGCTCTCACAGGAGTCAATTAAATGGTTTTCGTATTCAACAAAATACCCTAGATTGATTGATGGTTCCGCACCCGATTCTTTAAACCCACTGCTGGCGGCTGGAGAAATTCTGTAAAATAAAAGCCTCCTTAGCAGTGGGCTAAGAAGACCGTTTTTGGTAACGCACAATTGAAATCCTTCTTAGCCTCTCTGGACTAGTTTAAAGGTAAATTTGTTAGTAATGATAATAACGGCTATCGGGCCAAAAGTCAACACCCCTAGTCAACTCCTTTGACAGCCCGATGCGCAACAAAGTCCTTTTGAATCATAACTGAGACGAGCATTGCCAAAGCATCAATAATTACAAAGACAACCAGCGTGACGTAGTAATTATGTAAGACCTGGTGCGTGTAGGACAAGAGGACGGGCCCCACCATTCCGGCGGCTGCCCAGGCGGTGAGGATGTAACCGTGGATGGCGCCCAGTTGCTTGGTCCCAAAGACATCCCCCAGGTATGCGGGGATTACTGAGAAACCAGCACCGTAACACGACATCAGCAGGCACAGGGCCAGGGCAAAGATCAACGGTGTCTTAAAGAACAAGAGGATAAAAAGCATCACAATGTCCAACACGAAGATCAAGCTGTAGGTCAACGGGCGACCAATATAATCCGACAAGGTTGCCCAAGCCAACCGGCCAAATCCGTTGAAGAGACCGATGATTCCAACCATCACAGCGGCGGCCGCAGCAGTCATCGTCGTCATGTTCTGGGCCATTGGTGAAGCTGCTGAAACCAGGCCAATCCCCGTGGTGATGTTGATAAAGAACATAAGCCAAAGGAAAGCAAACGTCCGGGTCTTTAACGCTTGGTTAGCCGTCAGTTCTTGGCCAGTCAGGCTAACCCGTTGAGCATTTGCCGCAATTGCTTGCGGGAGCTCATGGGACCGCGGCTTTTTAATAAACTGGGCCGCAATAACCATCACGACAAAATAGAAGATCCCCAACACATAGAAGGTATTAGCAAGGCCAACAACTGCCATCAGGTGTTGGGCAACTGGGCCCGTCAACAGGGCCGCGAAACCGAAGCCCATGATTGCCAGACCGGTTGCGAGTCCCCGCTTGTCCGGGAACCACCGAATAATGGTTGAAACCGGGGTAACGTAGCCCGAACCCAGACCCAGGCCACCAATAACCCCGTATGCCAAGTATAGCAGCCAGAGCTGGTGACTTTGAACCGCCAGCCCAGTCAGGGCGATTCCGCTCCCGTAGCAGATACTGGAAATCGTCCCCGTAACGGTTGGGCCAAACTTTTCTACCAGCCGACCCATGAACGCCGCTGACATTCCCAGGAAAAAGATTGCTAAACTAAATGCAAACGAGACCGCCGTTTCCTTCCATCCCGTCTGCTGCGCAATTGGTTTTGTAAACACACTCCAGGCGTAGACGCCACCAATCATCAAGTGAAGAACAACCCCCGCGAGGGCCACTCCATATCGATTCCTTGTCTTTACCATTAACCCCGTCTCCTTTTTGAAAAATACGAACAATAAACAAATAATATCCGGATTAATTCGGTGTTTAAAAGGTATCACGACATTAGTGTAATAACAAGGGGGATTGTTAATTTTAATTAATCCCTAATTTTAAGGTGTTTCCATTCCGAACGTTCGCTTATGTTTATTTTAAAAATACGAACATTAAAAAAGGGCCAGCTTCCGATTGCCTGACAATCGAAAAGCTGACCCATAATCATTACCTTTAATATTAAATTACCATGCTCAGCAGCCAGACCGCAACTAACCCACCGATCACAGAGATTGACATCGACCGGGTAAAGTAGGCAATAACCATTACAATCAAGGCTGCAAAGATTTGTTCTACGTGACCAAAAGGCACAAAGTGATAACCAGCGGTGGTGATGAAGACGTTTTTAACAACTAGGGCGGTGAATAGGCTCACCGGGACGTACTTCATCCACTCGTTAAACCATTCCGGGATTTTCCGCGTCGAGAAGAAGAGAATTGGAAAGTACCGCGGAATGAACGCCGCAATTGCGGCCAATACAATTACCACCAGGTGATATAAGATTTTATTGTGACCGATGTCAGCAAGTAACACCGGTGCATTACTAAGTAGTTGTTCCATCTTTATCCCCACTATTTACCGTCCGTCTCGTCCTTACCCGGTTCTACCGAGCCATTCTTTTTCAGCTCACTGCGTTCCTGCTGGTCCTCAACCGTCGTCCGGGTGATCTTCGGCCGGAACATCTTCGATAAGAACCAGTTCTTTTCTGGAACCTTGCTGTGGTGACGAACAGTGTTCTCAATCAGGAAACCAATAAATGATGCAATCAGAGTAGCAATCACAACTCCGAGGATGCTGTGCGTCAGGGCCATGAAGAAGACCGCAAGCACTGCTGTCAGCAGGCTGATCAACAGGGTCAGGTGGTTTTGCACCTGCATCACAATCATGTACAGGAACAGGGCTGTTAAGGCAAAGTCAACCACCTCAAGGTTGATTGAAATCGTACTCCCAATCAGACCCCCGACCATGTTCGCCACTGACCACGAAAGCAGTGAGTAGTGTTCAACCAGCAGGGCGTCCTTTGGCGTCCACTTCTTATCCGTTGCAAATTTCAGGTAGTTGATTGCGTAGTTTTCGTCGTTCATCGAAACCGCAAACAGCCAGATAAGGTGTTGAGATTCATTTTTAATGTACTTAGATAAACTAGAACCCAGTAACGCATACCGTAGTTCCAAGAAGAACAAGGTCACAAATATTGATGATAGTGGTGCGTTAATCGTCAGCAATGAAGCTAAAATAAATTGGGCTCCACCAGAGAAAACAACAATTGATACAACCAGGGTCATGATAAAGTTGAACCCCGCCGCATGTAACAAAATACCGCAAGCTAACCCAATAGGGATGTAGCTTAGGCATAGTGGCATGGCAATTCCGAGGACCTCCAGCCACCGTGCTTTTTCTGGGTTTATTTGTGCTTTAGCCACAGAATTTCCTCCAATTATATGTCAACATATTGATAATTAAGGCGACACAATGCCCTTTTAGTCTAACATACAATAATTTGCTTGAATAATCGAGTAGGAGGTAATTGATTAGTTCAATTACCGACCTCTCACACCACCGT
>NZ_AZGM01000082.1 GCF_001435935.1 Limosilactobacillus panis DSM 6035 | reverse complement strand
GTCCGTTGACGAGGCCGCTCAAACCCTTGCTACAAGCGGAAATGTGAAAATCACACACAATCTATATAAAGACTATAAAAATATAGATACTAATAGATACAATATAGATACTCAAAAGTTGGACTTTTCCACAGCCAATTTTTCACCAGCTGAAATTGAAGCCCAAAATCGGGATTTAGTAAAACATGCTGATGAGTTCTTAACTGACGAAGATAATGGGTTGCCGGTCTTCTTAGAACCAGAAGCAGTGCAACTACTTAGCTTTTGGTGCCGTACCCCACAACAAATGCGGCGCTTTATTGGCATTATCTTAAACGCCAAATATGCTGTTGAAAAAGAACATAAGGATTTAGGCGTATGGATTCTATTAGATGACCCTGATTTAAAAAAAATGATGACCAAAACGTTAAGACGCTATTTTAATGCCCTAAGAAGCGATGAGAAACATATCAAGAATGTTGAGAACTACCTGTACGGCACTATGCAAAACCTATTTGGTGTTTGGTGGAACCAACAAGCAGCTAGAGAATATGCGGCCAAACACCCTAAAGAACAAAATATTGATGACGAGCGCACTTGGGATTAAAACGCCATATAAGCTCATTTAAGCCGTTTTAAGCGTTACATGCATAATTATATTAAAATCGATTTAAAATCGCTTAGAAGCAAAAATAGGCACCTTTAGTGGCTGAATTGGTGATGACTAAACTAAGGAAATGTGAAAGTGGCTTTTTAAATGACCAAATCCAGCAAGAAAGTCGAAAAAATAGAGCAATTGTTGGCTGACCCTTGGATAGTTGATATTCAAGCCCTTCGGGGAAAAACTGCGCATAATCCTGATAAACATCAATTGTTTGACGCGTTACACACTTATGTTTTAGATAAACGCCAAGAAGGAATTATCAACGAAAAGGAGGCACAAAATATGACTAAGACACAAGCATATATGGACAAGTATCAATTTACAGCTGCAGAAAACCAACGGTTTGCCCGAGCAAATTTTACCAAACTAGTGCACACTAATGCCCGCTTTGAAGGCGTAAATACCACTTTACCGCAAACACAAACCATTATGGACGGCATGAGTGTGGCCGGCGTTCCTGTTGAGGATATTTTGACAATTGTTAACTTAAAGCGTGGGTGGCAATATATCACTGCTCAAAATTCCCCTTTAACGTTAACCATGGAAAAACAAATCAATAAGATTGTGGCCGCAGAAGACGCCTTAGTACCAGGAGAATTACGGCAAGGGAAGGGAGGAGTTAATTTAGGTAGTGAAGACTTTTTTGAACCGCCTTTAATTAACGAAAAACAAGAACAATCCTTTTTACAAAAAATCTTGGCTGATCCACAAATGACGACCACTGATAAAGCATTGACTGTCATGTATCATAATATGCGTCAACAAATTTTTTGGGACGGAAACAAGAGGACGGCAACTTTAAGTGCCAATAAAATTATGATTGACGGTGGCGCTGGTTTAATCAATGTCCCATTAGATAAGTGGGATCAATGGAACGAACTAATTGCCAATTATTATCGGACTAATGACATGACTAAAATTAAACAGTGGACATATGATAATGGTATTCAAGGATTACAAATTAGAGCAAACTTAGCGCTTAAATCAGTTAAAGACAAAACTAGTAAAAGAATTCAAAAACAATTAAAAAATATTGCGGATCAGAACCCAGAAATCAAGCCCAAAAATGATCTAGAAAATAAAAACGATCGGCCTAGTTACTAGGCTGATCGTTTTTGAATTTGTTCGGTTTATGCGCATTAACGTAATTAGCAAATGTTTTTAAAAGTTCTTCGGTTTGTTCGACCGAGAGGTTATTAGCTTGGAAGTACTTTTCTAATAAAGCCCCTTTTTGAATTAATCGGCGAGAACGGGCTTTGCGGGCTTGCCGATTTTCATAGTATTTAGATTGGCGTAATTTAAAATCTTCCCGCTCAATTTTTCGTTTTAAACGCGCTTGTTGCTCGACTAGTTTTTCATATTGATTAGACATGGAATTTCCCCATCTCGTATGGTTAATGATCTTCGGACTTTACCTTTAAAAATTCAGAAAATTGCTTAGCTAAAAGCTTAATCTGATCGTTAGATAAATTAGCATAATCTAAATTAGCTTGGCTGATGATTTGTTTACCTAGCCGTTGTTCAATCTTATTTTTTTCGTCCTTGATTTTTTGGTTAAGGGCTTTTAATTTAGCTTCTTGTTTTTCTAAATTACTTTGAGACATGAGGATTTCTCCAATCGTTTTACGAATAATCACGGTCACTATATCATATAGGAAACATTAAGTCAAATGATAAAAGTTGGAATAGCGAAGCGGAAGGCATACACTAAGTTAAAGTTAAGAGAATCAGAAGACCGAGTGAAACGAGGTCAATGCGCACTTACACGTCATCTTTGATGACGTTGTGCTAAACCCATTAAAACCTGTATTAGAAGTCGCCGATGGCGACAACAAAATCAAACCCATAAACCCAAAGAAAGGTGGTGACCGACATGGCAATTTTTCACATGAGTTTTAGTAATATTAGTGCTGGTAAAGGACGAAGTGCGATTGCCAGTGCCGCTTATCGAAGTGGTGAAAAGCTATTTGATGATAAGGAAGGTCGCCACTATTTTTATGCCCGATCGGTTATGCCAGAAAGCTTTATTTTGACGCCAAAAAATGCACCAGAATGGGCCAGTGATCGAGAGCAGTTGTGGAATGAAGTTGAAAAGAAAGATCGTAAATCAAACTCACGGTACGCTAAAGAGATTAACGTGGCTCTACCAGTTGAATTAAGTGAAGATGAACAGAAAGAATTATTGACAAAATATGTACAAGAAAATTTTGTTGATGAAGGTATGGTTGCCGATGTGGCAATTCATAGAGATCACCCAGATAATCCGCACGCTCATGTGATGTTAACCAATCGCCCATTTAACCCCGATGGTACTTGGGGACAGAAAACAAAAACCGAATACATTTTAGATAGTCATGGTAATAAAACTAAGACCCCTGCAGGGAATGTAAGAAACCGAAAAATTTGGTTGGTTGATTGGGATAAAAAAGAAAAAATCAATCAATGGCGGCACAATTGGGCGGTTAGTGTCAATCAAGTTTTAGAGCAAAAAAATATTCCCGATCGGATCAGCGAAAAATCCTTTGAAAATCAGGGAATAGATGAAGTTCCAACTCAACATGAGGGAATCAATAGTAAGCGGCATGAAAGAAAAGAATTTAACCAACAAGTTAAGGACTATCGCAAGGCCAAAGCTAGTTATAAAAATAACCAAGAAAAAGTAAACAGTAGAGGTCATTTAGATAGCCTAAGTAAACACTTCTCGTTTAATGAAAAACGGGTAGTTAAAGAGTTAAGCCATGAACTGAAAACTTATATCAGTTTGGAGAACTTAGATGATAAGCGGCGCATGCTATTTAATTGGAAAAACAGCACCTTAATTAAACATGCGGTTGGTGAAGATGTGACTAAACAATTATTGACAATTAACCAACAAGAAAGCTCACTCAAAAAAGCAGATGAACTATTAAATAAAGTGGTCGATCGCACGACTAAAAAACTTTATCCAGAGCTGGATTTTGAACAGACCACGCAAGCTGAAAGACGAGAATTAATTAAGGAAACCGATAGCGAACAAACCGTTTTCGAGGGTAGTGAATTAAACGAACGTTTAATGAACATTCGTGATGATTTGTTGACCCAACAATTATTGACCTTTACCAAACGGCCATACGTTGGCTGGAAGTTATTAATGCAACAAGAAAAAGAGGCCAAAATTGATCTGAAATATACGCTAATGATCCACTCTGATAGCTTAGAAAGCCTAGAACACGTCGATAAAGGACTACTAGAAAAGTATTCACCAGCAGAACAGCAAAAGATTACTCGCGCAGTCAAAGATCTACGGGCAATCATGGCCGTTAAGCAAGTCATTAAAACGCAATACCATGAAGTATTGAAAAGGGCCTTTCCCAAAGGCGATTTAGATGGATTGCCATTGATTAAACAGGAACAAGCTTATACAGCCGTGATGTACTATGATCCTGTTTTAAAGCCATGTCAGGCTGAAACAATTAAACAGTGGCAAGCAAATCCACCACAGGTGTTCAGTCCCCAAGAACATCAACAAGGACTAGCTTATTTATCGGGACAGCTTAGCTTAGATCAGTTAGAAAATCATCACTTACAACGGGTTTTAAAGCATGATGGCACTAAACAACTCTTTTTTGGCGAATGCAAAGCCGATCCGACGATTAAGAACAGTCAGATCGAGAAAATCCAAATGCAGTTAAAAGAGCAACAAGCCAAGGACGACCAGTACAGAAAAGCAAATATCGGACATTATCAACCACTGAACTACAAGCCAGTTAGTCCAGACTATTACTTAAAGACGGCCTTTAGTGACGCGATCATGACTGTTCTATATGATCGTGATGAAGATTACCAACGACAAAAACAAGAACGCGGCTTAAAAGAGACCGAGTGGGAAATGACGAAAAAGCAGCGGCAACATCAAACCCGGAACCGGCATGAGGATTGGGGCATGCACTTGTAATCACAAAATTAGTGACTGGTTAATTGGTATGAATGGTAGCCCATAATGTATTTTATATTGAGAAAAATTTGGTACGTAGAGCGTGCTCGATTAGTTACGTATAGCTGCCAGCCTTGTGTATGGTATATCAAAGAGACCAGGTAAACAAAACCTTTAAACCGGAACACTATTTTGAACTAAATGCGGAAATTTTAGCCAATCAGCAAGAATTCGTCGCAAAATTAGACCCCTATCAGCGATTTCAAGACGAAACAGGGCTAACAACATTCATGCAAGCTAAACACGTTCAGAAAGGATCACAGGCTGGTTTAATCAATGGCATTCAAAACCAGGCTTAAAAGCGTGCTAGTCCCCAACTATTCTCACTATCCAGTCTCCAAAGTGGCATGAATAAACGGTATCATGCCAGTGCCAGCCAGACTTTGGCGGCCATTCAGAGTTTATACGAAGCCAAGTTCCTTAGCTATCCCCGAACCGATTGTGCTTATATGGTAGATTGCAAATTTAATCCGAATTTTTTGACAAATTGGTCAGCATGACCTGATAAGGTGTTTGCCAGTCAAGTATTTTAAGTGGTCGCTGATTAATTTCGAGTAAGGTGGTTTTCAAGCCTTGAGCACTAATGTGCTCAAAATAAGTCTCCTTAGGATAAAAATAGCGTAAGTTCCGATTAAAGTGGTCATTACTGCCGCGCTCAGCTGGCGTATAAGCATGGCAGTAATAGGTCTTAATACCGTATTGTGCTTCAAGTGATACTAGACCGCTAAACTCAGTGCCACGGTCCACAGTAAAGCTGTGCACCGGACCATTAAAAGTGGTTAGGAACTTAGTTAGTGTTTCATTAACAGTTACTGCTGTCCGGTTTTTTAATCGGTAGGCCCAAAGGAAACGTGATTTGCGATCGATTAAGGTTAATAAAACTGCCTTACTATGCCCACGGGGGCCAACAATTGTATCTAATTCAAAATCACCGATGCGATTACGTCGATTAACCACGATGGGTCGCTGTTCAATTGACCGTCCTAATGATTGATTATATTTAGAACGTTGGTCAAGGTTACGCCGTTGGCGCACGCCATGTTCAGGCAAATCATTTAAAGAAAACTCAATTTTCCCTTGATTTAACCAATTATAAATTGATTTAGTCGCTAGTTTAAATTCGTGAGCTATCATTTCTGGTGACCAACTTAGCCGTAAATGGTTTAAAATTATTTGCCTTAATTTGTCATTCAATTTAGTCTTTCGGCCACATCGTGACCGCTTGTATTCGGCATCTGTTTGTGCTAATTCAGCCTGATAAGGTTGACATCGAGATAATTCATAAGAAATTGTTGACGGTGATCGGTTCAGCCGAACGCCCATTTGGATATTGGACAGTCCTAGTTCACAAAAGGTTTCGATTTTAATTCGTTCGGAATAGGTTATACTAGACAAAAGATCAGCTCCTAAAAGATGGGTTTGTGGTAAACACCATTTTAAAGGAAGCTGATCTTTTTTGTCCGAACAGCGTTCGGATTAATTTTACAATCTACCACACAAACTGCATTTTCTAACCAGAAAATCCAAACAATATATGAAAGCAAAGTTAGAAATGCTCTTAAAGAAGGACACAAAGTAGTTTTTGAAGCTCACGCGATATTTAGAGGAAATGAATTAATGGCAAGAGGTGTACAATTACAGGCAGTATCAGACGATGGAAGTTTAAATTTCGATGTTTACATTTTCAATGTTCAGCCGGGCGTTTCATTCGATTATGCAACTGCCAATGCGAAAGCTTTAAAAGGATTTCGTTTTGGTGGTCCAGCAAAACTCTATACTGATGGTCCTTATTATGAGCAAGCCAAAGAATGGGCGACCGGAAAGTTCCCTGTTCCTAAAGCTGCTGGGATTATTACCATTGAAAAGATTTGGACGTTGGATCCAGGACCTAAAGCCGGCAAGATCTTTGAAGAATAGCGGTTTTCAAAATGACTAACACAAAAATACCGCCAAGGTTAAAGAGATAATTTCTAACCTTGACGGGGCTGTGACATAAGTCCCAAATAATTAATGGAGTTAGATGAAATTTTCGGAT
>NZ_AZGM01000081.1 GCF_001435935.1 Limosilactobacillus panis DSM 6035 | reverse complement strand
CTACACATTTGATTCGTCGAAACTTTGTTCAGTTTTCAAAGGTCTACCAGTTAGCTGATTAATCAGCTAACTAACATAAATATTATATCATCTAACCATTTAGAAAGTCAAGAACTTTTTTAAGAAGTTTTATTAGCTTTCTAAATTGACCAGCTTATTTATAATATCATCTTACCATCCGTCCGTCAATAACAAATTTAATTTAATTTGTTGCTAACTCACGAGTGCATTAACAATTATAACTACCAGCTCATTTAATGTCAACCAAAAATATGACTTAAATGTCATGTAGTTTTCAAAACCACGTATCAGGTAACTATCCATTGTAAGATTGTGAAAACTAAAAAAGTAGATAACTGTATTTGTAAGACAACAATTACCTATTTTACGTTATTTACTTTTAAATTTCAAGGCCTTTTTTGTTTTATTTCAGATCCGTACTATTAGCCTTATCTTGCATCATAAAGGTCAGCGCTAATCCAATGATAACCAGTACGATTGTGAAGTAAATGCCGTAGTGAACCCCGTTAGTGAAGCGGACTGCTGAGGAGCCACCCCCAGCAGTCCGTCCCAATTCCAAGAAACTTGTAGCCAGCGCCGTAGCCAGGGCACCAACCACCTGCTGCATAGTATTCAGAATCGTACTACCATCTGCTGACTGCATCCCCGGCAACGAGTTCAGTGCACTCGTCTGTGACGGCGACATCGCCAGTGGGCACCCAATCATCAAAATAACGTGGGCTGCAATCACATAGGCAATTGAGGAATGGGCAGAAGAACATGCCAACATCCCCGCACCAACCAGGGCAATGATAAAACCAACCATGGCCGGACGCTTAGCACCGATGTTATCGTACATCCGTCCGGCAACGGCCGATGTCAACGCATTAACCACCCCACCGGGTAGCATAATAATCCCTGTTAAGGCAACTGGAAGCAGCAGGCCGTTTTGAATATACATTGGCAGTAAGTACATTGCTGACAAGATAATCCCAAAGTCGAGCATCACTAGCATGGCCCCAATGGCAAAGGAGCGGTACTTGAATACTCGCAGGTTAAGGATCGGCTCCTCAAGGTGCAATTGCCGGTGAATATATAGAAGTAATACAACAACCCCAATTATAAGAGCACTTAAAACGGGCGCCGATAACCAGCCATCACGGCTTGACAGTGAGGCCCCGATTACCAGACCGGAACAGCCAACTGCTGATTCCAAGATCGACAGGACATCGATGTGTGGCCGGGTAACGTTACCGACGTTTTCCAGCGAAGCAATCGCGAAGAAGAGGGCAATTAATAAGAACGGAATAAATAGCCAGAAAATCCAGTTCCACGAAAGCTTAGCCAAAATCAACCCCGTCAGTGTGGGCCCGATTGCCGGGGCAAACATAATTACCAGGGCACAGACACCCATTACCGCCCCAATCTTTTGCGGTGGGAAGATCTGCATAACGACAGCGAACATCAACGGCAGGATTAAGCCGGTCCCAATTCCTTGAATCATCCGACCGATTAGGACAACCGCAAAGGTACTCCCCATCGCCGAAATTGCTGCCCCGACAATAAAGTCACAGAAGGCAAAGATAATAATTTGCCGTGTCGTGAACCACTTGGACAGGAGGCTGGACAGCGGCAGGATAATCCCAATCACCAGCATGTAACCAGTTACCAACCACTGAATGGTCCCGGTATTAACATGCAGAGCCAACATTAGCTTTGGCAGGGCGATGTTCAATGACGTTTCACTGAACATCCCCACAAATGCGCCAAGCAGCATGCTGACCATTGCCAATTTAGGATGGCGCACATGCTGACGCGCTTGTGGTTTTTTACTCATGGTAAAACACTCCTTAATCAATTCTTTTTTTGCACAGTTGGTTACTGTATCAGAATCGATTTGGCTTCGTAAGTGCTTTTATCTCATTCCTTATTATTTAAACATATATGCTTAATAAAATTAAGCTTAGCTGTTAACGAGGTCCTTAATCTTGTCTGGTCGAAAGCCCGTCCAGCCGACAATGTTACTACCGTTGTCAACCATCACAATCGGGACACTGTAGTAACCGAGGGCGCTCAGGGCCTCAATCGCGGCTGGATCGTCACTAATGTCAATTGTCTGGTACTCCAGCTTAAGCCGGTCCATCAGCTGCTTAGTCATTGTACAACCGGGGCAAAACTTTTTGGTAAATATTCGAATCTGGGCCACCATTCCCCCTCCTTTGATTACTTTTAACGACGAACCAGCTTATAGCGGTGCGTTCGGTCCGGCGTATCAACCTTGCCGGCTGGGTGACCGATTGCAACAATTACCGTTACCGCGTAGCCATCATCGACTCCCAACTCCTTTAATAAGTTGGGATGACCATTCAAGACCTGGGCCCCACTCATCACGTAGACCGACCCAAGATCAAGTGCAGCAGCCTGAACCATCACGTTTTCCGCCGCTGCTGAAGCATCGCGGTCACCAAACGGACTCGTCTTCTTGGCTGAAATCACGAACAGTAACGGTGCCCCATAGCAGGCGTTACTGCTTGCCGTGGCAACTTTCTTCAACAATGCTTCGTCCGTTACCACCGTTGCCTGCATACCCTCAACCTGGTGCATTCCACAGGGTGCAGCCTCGAATGCTGCCACCATTTCCTCAATATCTGGGCCAGCAACTGGTGTTGACGCGTACTTACGGACCGCCCGCCGCTGCAAAATTGGATTTTCCATCATCAAAGGCTCCTTTCCGTACTCACATTACTTTCTATTATAATCGTTTCTTCCTTATTATAGGAAAATAAGTGCCCACCCGCTGTAGATTACCAAACCGCAACGATATTGCAAAAGAGTTACAAAGCGATTGCAAGATGTATCATTCCAATAACAATCCGCCCACGTTTCCCTTTAAAGAGGTCACTTATGCTAGCCTTATAAATGGAAATTATCAACGAACAAATAAAGGAGTCGCGATTTAACGTTTATGGATACTAAGAAACACTACAAGATGTACAAGAGCAACAAGAACTGGTTCTACGCCGCAATCACCACGGTTGCCGTTGCTGTCGGCTTAGTAGCCGGTGGTCACGTTGCGCAAGCAGACACCGTTTCCCCTGACACTATCGCACAAACAACTGCGGTTTCGTCAGCTGCTACCAGTACAGCAACTAGTGCTGCCTCATCCCAACAACAATCAGCTGCTAGCCAAACTAGCGCCGCTGCTCCTGCATGGCAACCAGCCGATGCCAACCTGAATGGCCAACAAGCCCAATCTGCTGCCGACCAAAAGAACTACGGTAACCTGGATAACTTCAGCATTGCTGACGGTAAGTTAACCGTTTCCGGGTGGAACGCTTCTAACCAAGACGCCAACTACCAGGACCACTACCTGATTGTTTACGACCAAACCCAAGGCAAGGAACTGGGTCGGCAGGCAGTTACGAACCTGCAACGTAACGATGTGCAAAAGGTCTATCCTGGTGTATACAATGCCCAATACTCTGGCTTCAACAACACCTTCGACCTTGATATGACCCCATACTTAAATGACAGCCTACAAATCATCAGTCGTTACTCCAATGGTACCAACGGTGAAGCTCAATACTTCGACAAGTGGTTTGGCCCAATCAACTTAGGTAAGGAGCAAAAGGCCAACAGCATTGACAGCGTAAAGCAAACCGCTAACGGCCTGCAAGTTACTGGTTGGATGGCCGATGACGCTTCTGCCACGAAGCCATATGCCTACCTGATTCTCCTCAAGGATGGTAAGGAATTAACCCGGAGCCGGGTCCAACTGACTGACCGGGCCGACGTTGCCAAGGTCAAGGGCACGATTTACAACAGTCTGCACAGTGGCTTTAACACAACATTAAACGTTGACCAGGCTCTTTTGAGTGGCAACCTGCAAATCTTGATGCGCTTCACCGACGATGCTAACGGGAACGGTAATTACAGTGACCAGTACTCCAAGACTTACACCTCCAACACTGGCTACGTTGATGGGTACACATTAAACAACAACACCATCCACTACACCGGTTGGCACGCCGCTACCAACGCTAACGGGATGAACCACCAATTTATCATCGTCCTGGACGCTAATAACCACGAACTTTACCGGACTGAATTGACCGGTAACCAAAAGAACATCAGCCGAAATGACGTTGCTAATGTGTACTCCTGGATTGCCAATGCTAACCAATCTGGCTTCAGCGTTAACATTCCGGTTCAAGCCAACATGCAACATAAGGAAATCCGGATTTTACACCGTTACTCCAGTTCTGCTGACGGAAACAGTCAATACGTTGACTTTACTTCCGGTAACTACTCCATCAACAGTGGTTGGCAAGGTGACTACTACTACGACCCCGTTACCGGTCAAAAGGCAACTGGTCAAAAAGTAATCAACGGTGTTACCTACCAATTCGACGCTAACGGTAAGCTGCAAAGCAAGCAGCAAAACGCCGTTAACCGGGCCCTCTCCATGCATGGTGTCCCTTACGTTTGGGGTGGTAACACGCCAGCTGGTTTTGACTGCTCCGGCTTAGTCCAATGGGCATACGGCCTTAGCGCCCGGACCACTTACCAACAACAGGCACTGGGTGCCCACCATTACGACGTTGCCAACGCCCCACTTGGTGCCCTCCTTTTCTTCGGTTCTGACACCACCCCTGGCCACGTGGCCATCTCGTTGGGGAACGGGACTTACGTTCACGCCCCACAACCGGGTCAAACCGTAACGGTCGCTAGCCAACGTTGGTACGCACCAAGCTTCTACGTTGTTCTGTAATTAAAAAATTTAAGAAAAAGCTGGGAGAAAACGATGTTTTTCTCGCCAGCTTTTTTACTTTCTCCTGATTTATTCATAAAAATACACAAAATACCCATCAAACACATGTTTCACACGTT
>NZ_AZGM01000080.1 GCF_001435935.1 Limosilactobacillus panis DSM 6035 | reverse complement strand
CTAGACCAATTATAAGAATAGGCCATTAGTGTTGCACTTAACTTGACAATTGAGGATGTCTTTTCTTTTACTAATATTTTAAAGGAAAATGGAGTTAAATGAAATCCGAAGATTTCATCTAACTCCGTTAATTATTTGGGACTTATGTCACAGCCCCTTTCTTTTGTTATTTAATAGTTGTTTGTTATTTGACGATGTGAACATCACCGTGAATATAATGCTTCCACAGAGCAAACCAGCAAATTACTCCAGTCAATGCCAATAGTGTCAGGCCAAGTTCGTAACTACCAGTCCATTGGTAAATATAACCAATTACTAATGGTGGGAAGAAACCACCCAGGCCACCAACCGCACCGACAAATCCGGTAACGGCACCGGTATTACCCTTGGAAACATACGGAACCATCTTGAAGACAACCCCGTTACCAATACCAGCGGCTAAACCGACCAAAACAATTCCGGCAATAAACATTCCTTCATTGTGGAAACTAACCATAATCAGCAGGGTAAAGATAATAATGGCAACAAAGACCCACTGTAGAATGCCCATCGGTCGCTTCTTGTCAGCAATGTAACCACCGAGGGGCCGAACCAAGGTACATACGAAGGCGAACAGTGCTGAGTAAAGACCGGCAGTAACTGGGTTGTATTTAAACATTCCGGTCAAGAAGGTTGGCGTCAGGTTAGTAAATGACACAAACAAGCCGAAGGTTAGGAAGTAGAACAGTGAGAGATACCAGGTACCGCCATCCTTAGTTACGGAAAGGGCTCCGGAGATCGTTTTACTCTTGTCGACCGGCATTTCCTTGCAGAAAATTGCGAACAGTACGCCAATAATAATCGTCAGGATAATCAAGAAATAGTAAACCGCATCAAAGCCCGCCGCCTTGGAAATATAAGGCAGGGTCATAGCTGCAACCGCATTCCCCATGTTCCCCATGGAAACGATTCCCAGTGCTAAACCTTGTTGTTCTGCCGGAAACCAAACGGAGGCGTACGAAACACCAACGGCAAACGAAGTCCCAGACATACCGACCAGTAGGGCCGCAAACAGGAGCATCCCAAAGCTGTGAACGCGCGGAATCATAATTAAAGGAATTAAGATGAAGGCCATCAGAATTAGATAAACCTTCTTTCCCCCGTAACGGTCACTCAAAATTCCCACCGGAATCCGCATGATTGATCCCAGTAGTACCGGCGTAGCTAAAAGTAATGTCCGCTCCGAAACACTCAAGTTAAACATCTGGGCAACCTGTGAAGCTAACGGGGCAAAGTTCGACCACGACATAAAACAAACAATCATTGCTAAAGTAGATAGAATAAGTGCCGTGTACGCATTTGCCCGGTTGCCATGCGCAACATCTTTTACATTTGACATATCAAATTCTCCTCCAAAATTAATTGATCAAAATCAGAAAGGTAATTAGCCGCCACTGACGGGCGGAATGATTGCAATTTCATCAGTTGGGGTAATTTCCAGCTCATTTTCCGAAACAAATTCTTGGTTTACCGCTAGGCGCGAATTTTCTAAAACCGCCTTGATCGCAAGGCTTTGCTTCGCAACTGCAGAAAAAATCTTTTCAACCGTCACTGGGGAATCCAGCTCAACGGTCACAGTCGGGCCCAGCTGATCTTGCAAAAAGGCGAATAGTTTTATCGTTATTTGCATCAGTTCCCCCACCTCACTTTATCTGTGTCATACTCTTTCTTCCAAATTGGGACCTCATGCTTTAACGTATCAATCACCTGCTGGCACCATTTAAATGCTTCTGCACGGTGAACAGCCGCCACCCCCACAAAGACCGCAATATCAGTCAGGTTAAGGGTCCCGGTGCGGTGGGCAATTACCACTCGACCACCCTGGGCCTCAATTGGCGCAGCAATCTTTGCTAACTGGCGCTCAGCCATCGACTGATACGCAGAATACGTAATCTTTCTCGTTTCAATATCACCGGTCCATTGACGAACCGTCCCTACGAATATGTCAATTCCCCCGTAACGTGGGTCAACCAGCTTGCGGTATAAAGGGGCGATGTTAATCGGGTCATCACTAATCCTAATATAGTGCAAACGCAACCACCTACTTTCAATATACTATTATGACAAAGAAAATCACTGATTAGAATTAGTTATTTCCCTAATAATTGATCCGCTAAACGCCTGTTATACTAGTATTTAAAGGAGAAAATTAACGGATATGAAGATACTAATACTTTACTCAACCATTTATGGACATAACCTTGAAATGGGTAAATTTATTTACCAGCACTTATTTATACCGGTTGACACGGCGGGCATTGGGGAATTTGATTCCAAAAGACTAGCGGACTATGACCTGGTAATCATCTGTCCATGTACCTATAGTGAGGGTTACCTTCAACCAACGGACGAAGCTTTCCTTAACGGCCTCAAGAATCTTCAACTACCTGATTTAAAGTTCTTGATTGTCGGGGCCGGTGACCGTACTTTTGGCCCCAGTTGCTTTGCGTGCGCCGTGGACGTTTTTTCTTACCAGCTTAAACAGTGTGGTGCAAAACCGGTCCATAAGCCAATCAAGTACGACTTTGCAGAACTACTGAAAACTGAGAAAAACGTTGGCCGCCTCTTGGCAAGGCTGCAACCTGTAGGGAGTGCAAACATTGACTAAACAGCAGCATATAAGACTAACCTTCATCGGTGGAATTATTGTCATAGTTTTGCTGACTACCTGTGCACTCTTCTGCGGGCGAATTACGCTTTCACCTGATGAACTTTGGGACGCTCTTGTAAAGCCCGCCGCTAATCCAGCCATTAGCAGTGTTCTTTACACAATCCGCCTGCCACGAATAATTGGATCCCTACTAATTGGGGGTGGGTTAGCGGCCGCCGGATGTGCTTTTCAGAGCATTTTTTATAATCCCCTCGTTTCACCCGATATTCTGGGTGTTTCTTATGGGGCTGCTGTTGGAGCGGCGACGGCAATCCTGCTCGGTGGCGGAATCTGGCTTACCCAGTTACTAGCGTTTGCTGGCGGGTTAATTGCTGTTTCATTGACCCTATTGCTGGCGCGACTAATTAAGCAGCACGGTACCCTAATTTTAGTGTTAGCTGGAATTGTCGTCTCGGGATTCATGCAGGCCTTGATTGGCCTCCTCAAGTACATTGCTGATCCTGATTCCCAGCTCCAAAGTATTGTTTATTGGCAGTTGGGCAGCCTGGCTAAGGTCGATTTCACGAATATCTTAGCGGTCCTCCCGACACTAATAATTGGTGCCGGCCTTTTGTTTTTGTTACGGTGGCACCTGACAATTCTTTCCCTTGGTGAGACCATCGCCAGTACTCAAGGAATTAATATTCACCGTGAGCGTCTGCTATTAATTTCTGCGGGAACAATCCTAACTGCGGGGACCGTTTGCCTCAGTGGTAATATCGGCTGGGTTGGTTTGGTCATCCCCCATATGGCAAAGGCGTTGACGGGTGATGACAGCCGCTATGCCCTGCCCCTATCAGCGATTTTTGGCGCTTGTTTTCTACTACTCGTTGATACCTTGGCCCGCAGCTTATCGGCTGGTGAAATTCCCCTGAGCATCCTCACGGGCTTTATTGGGGCACCGCTGTTTGTCTATATTCTATTGAAGAACCGGGTGAAATTATTATGACATTACTGTCAGCCAACCACATTTCCTTTGCTTACCGCTCTCAGCATCCCGTATTTAAAAATATCAGTCTTAACATCAACCCGGGCGAAATTTTTACCATTCTTGGACCAAACGGGGTGGGAAAATCTACCCTTTTGAAGTGTTTGCTGGGATTAAACCGTCCCCAGGCAGGGAAAATCTTGATTAACAAAACGAGTATTGGGCAGTTGAGTCGTCGTCAGATTGCCCGCCAGGTCGCCTACGTCCCTCAGAACTATCAGATCAATACCAACTTGTCGGTGATGGATTACCTATTAACCGCCCGAGCCCCCTTTCTTAATATCCTACAGACCCCAGGTAGAAGCGACTTCCAGCTGATTATCACCCAGCTTCAGAAAGTCGGCCTAGGCTCACTTCAGGACAAGCCACTCTCCGCGCTCAGTGGGGGGCAGCAGCAGCTAGTAACAATTATTAAAGCCTTGGTTCAAGAGCCACAACTTTTAATCTTGGACGAGCCAATGGCTGCTTTAGACCTAAACCGGCAGAAAGAAGTCTTAACAATCCTTAAGTCCCTTGCAAGTAGCGGGATTGCAATCGTCTTAACGACCCACTTACCGGACCATGTTTTCCTCTTGAATAGTGCCGTGGGTCTATTTTACCCTAACGGCCGTTTAGAGGTAGGACCCCGTGACCGGTTAATGACCAAGGAAAAACTATCAACTGTTTACCAGACTTCATTAGACCTCGTTTATTTGCCGCACCTTAAACGGTACACCTGCCAGTTAGAAATCTAATTTGTCCCGTTTAAAATTTCTTTTGTCTGATGGTTGGAAAGCTGGTAGTGGTAATACTTCTGATAGAATTTTTGAGTTTGCTTTTCCATATTTACATTCTTCATTTGTTTGGGGTGCAAAAGCTTAGCTGCCCAGAGGACCTGAAGCGCTTCTTCGGCACTATAACGGTCCCACGGGAATGTCCCCTGGGGGTTGCCATAAACCCTATCCTTTTTAACCGCCGTTAGGTTTCTTAACTGGTGGTCTTTTTGAAGAGCTCGCCGTGCTTGAGTAGTAGAACAGCTCCCCACAATGATTACCCGGGGGTTAGCCTTTAGAAGTTCTTCGGCAGTAATGGTAATTTGGTTACCCCTCTTGTTAATGGCATTTTTACCACCAGCAGTTTTAATCCACTCATCCACAATGGTCTGACGACCGTCAACTTTTGTTAAGTCTTGGGCGTTTACAAAATGGACAACCGATGGGTGGTGCGCAACACCATTTAAGCGGTGTCGTACTAACGCAATATTACCATCCAGCTGACGGTTGTATTCTTTAGCAATCTGGGGTGCCGAGCCCCCCAGGACTGCGGCCGTCAACGTCACCGACTTTTTTAGCCCTGCAAAGTTCGAATACATTGCATTGACTACCGGTAACTTGGCTTGCCGGGCCGTTTTAACCTGTCCCGGGTCGACCGCAATCACCACGTCTGGCTTGGCTTTTATTAACTCCTCAACCTGCATCTGGTTGCCTGCAAACGGCGCTGTCACCCTTTTGATTCCGGGATCAACCGTCACAAACCAATGCTGCTTTTTGACGAGTGGTGTCGTTGCCACAATCTTTTTCTGCCCTCCCAATAAGAGGACCACCTGGTTATTCGCGTGCCAAAGGTCGGCTACCCGCCTAGTCTTGGCCGGAATTTGGACTCTCTTACCGCTCATGTCAGTAACGATTCGGTGACTATTGGCGCGAGCAGGAACAGCCGGGAATATTAAGCTAGTCAGAATCATAAACAGTACAATTGAAATTTCTCTTCTCATTTTTTCTGCGCCCTTCAAGATTGATTATCTCCCTAATTATAACTGATTTCCCAACATCGAATAAATCAGGATAATCGCCAATATTATTCTCTGCAGAAAGTGTCTATACTAGTAATATGATAGCGGAGGAAGATTATGAAACCACAACAGTATGACTTTAAGCAGGCTGCGTACCAACGTGCAGCCCATAATGACTTTCAAAACGTGTTCGACTTTCCAGATTTTATTGAGATGCGCCCCGTCATCAGGGCAGCCGTTCATGAAGTCGCTACGGCCGCTTTTGACCAGCCTGAACTACCGGTCAAGGTCGAGCGCCTCGCCCTTACCATCGAAGAGCAGCTGGAACGAGAGACCAGGAAGTACGAACGGCAGGGGGGTGTCTACTTTAACCAGCAATCTGAGTTGGCCAACCTAATGCGGCTCTACACCAGTATTCTTCAGGCTATTAGTAAGCGGCCAGTGATTGACCAAGAAATCGAGGACATCATCTATGCAGTTAATCAGACCCGCCTCAGCTTGGGCAAGCTTCCCAAGCTAGACGGGACGGGGAAGCTTTACTCGGCTGACCATGACCGTGAACTTACTTCCGGGACCTTCTATTACCTTGTTGCCCAGCACCTTGTCCGTCCTTATATGGTTGATCCCCAAGGAGAGCTAGTACCGAGTAACGTCAATCATGAAGGAAAAAAGTTGATGATTAAAATGACAACCTATGCTTTTCGTGATTGGGATGCCTACCTGACTCACCAATATGATGAGCAGCATAACATTAAGAATACCCGGGGGCTAACCAGAGAAGAGTATTATGACCGCTTAGAAGAATGTGAACTAAAGTACGCTGACCACGTCTACGCGGACGTCCTAGGTGACCTTTTCAAAGAAACCCAATCGCTTCTCGTTCCCACCTACCTTAGTCGGCTAGATATTATGTCCACCGACCTGACACCGGTTCTTAATAAAAAGCCCCTCTTGCGAATTAGGTTTGACCACCTGGTCGATAAGCATTTCTTAGTTGATGATCAGGGCTACGAACATGTTATGGATAAGCCTCTCAAGGATATCAAGCAGAAGTACCAGTTTTACCGCACCCATTTTGAATAGGGAGATTAATGATGCACCCACAAATACGACCAGAAATGAAACTCGGCATGCGTGAATTTGAAAACACCATGTTCATGCTCCGTGTCCAACCAACCACCCTCAATATTGATAAATTTGCCTTCCAAGGTGACATGTTCCCCCAGCCAATTGATGATGTTGCCTGGGGCTTGCCCGCCTATCTTTCTACTGACTTTAACATGTTTTTTGTCTTTGCACCGAATGTTGGTGGACGGTGGGCAATTTCTTGCTCCCAAGTAGAAATTAAGGATGGCAACCAGGTAACGGCGATGAGCGAGACCGTACCGACGGGAATGGGTCTCAACGCGGTCAACGAACTTAGTCCGAGCTCTGCAATTGAGTTGATTACCTACCTGAAGACCCTCGAGGTTAACAAACTTTGCTACTTCGATGAGCAGATTGCTAATCGTTTTTGGAAGAGGTGAAACCCTTTCCCAAAATACTGTATATAAAAAATCAGGCAATGGTGTAAATCCACTGCCTGATTTTTTAGTTTCGCTCCTAATTCTAATAAGGTGATTCAATCTTAACATTCTGCTGGACTGTTAAATCCGCGTCTGGGTACTTATTTGCTAGCGCTACTAATAACATCTTCTTCGCCAACTCACCATTACGGTCGAGGACGGTATGCATGTTGGTACAGAAGGTGTTTTTGTAGACCGCTCCTTCCGTATCGTCATCACGATTATTACCAACTCCCTCAATTACGGTCCCCAGAGCCTTTTCACCATTGCCCAGGAAGGTTACCAGATCGTGGTTTTCATGACCATGCATATTGGTCCCCAACAAAGATTTAATAACCAACTCACCCTGGACCGGTTCGCCATCGGTCGGTAATTCGCTACGGTGGGATAGCAGTTTATCTCCGGCAACTTTTTCGTTACGCTGGTTAATATATGATTGTCCCAACAGTTGGTAACCCTCACCGACCGCCAGCATGGGCTTGCCACCTTCAATGTAACGGTGGAGTTCGTCACGTTTACTATCAATGTCTTCTCGCGCGATCGACTGCTCAAACTTCTGACCGGCACCAAGGACGATTAAGTCGTAGTCGTCTGCCGAGAACTCATCTTCTACACTGACAACTCGACTTTGCACATCAGTGTCTAAGAGCTGGCCATAGTACTTTAATGCCATGATATTACCGAGGTCACCATAAGTATTCAGCAGGTTCCCATAAAGATGGGCTAATTGTAATTGATACTTTGCCATTATTCCATCCCCCCATCGATCAGCTTCTGTTCTGCCAGTGCTTTCCGGAGCTGCCGCATGGCGGTATAGCAGGTTACTACATACATGCGCTTTGTAGGAATCTCCTTGATCCGGTCAATCAATTTTGCCGGGTCTGGTTCAACATTCACACCCTTAAAGCCACCAAACTTAAAGCGGGTCGCGGCATCCTTATAGTTGGCCGCACCGACTAGGTAGTAAGGGATATTATGGCCCTTGAGGGTTTCAAAATTGCAGTCCCAAATCCAGGAAGTGTCTTCGCCGTCTGCTGGTAAGGCGGTAAGTAAGAAGGCAAAGGAAAACGGCTCTTTGTCGGTTTTAATCATATCTAGGACGGTGTCGACCCCGATTTGGTTTTTGACCATAATAATGACCATTTCCTTGTCACCAATTTGCACCTTTTCCTGGCGGCCGAAAATTTCGGGGCTTTCCACAAACGCGTTTTTAATACTGCTGCTGTTTACGCCCATAAAGCGAGCTAGTGAGTAGGCTGCCAGGGCATTATAAATATTGTAGGCCCCCCCAACGGGAATCTTAAATTCGTTCCCATCAAATTTAACTACCGAGTCCGCCGATGTCATTCGCTCAACGGTAGTTACCTCATAATCCAACTTCGGACGTTTGTGGCCACAATTAGGGCAGAAGTAAGCACCCAAGCCACCATAAGTAATGAATCCGTAGTGGATGATGTGGTGACACTTCGGACAAACCACCCCATCGGTGTTTGATGGGGCTTCTAAATCGCCCATCGGCTGGTCGTTAAAGCCATACCAGATACGGGGGTTTGGCAAGTCAACGGAATTAAAGATGGGGTCATCAGCGTTAGCAATAATGGTTGCTTTAGGCGCCATCCGTACACCCTCTAGCATCCGGTCCCAGGTTGCGTATAGTTCACTGTAACGGTCAAGTTGGTCCCGAAAGAGGTTGGTGAGGACGAAGGCCTTGGGTTTAAAGTACTTCACAATACGGACAATGTTGGCCTCATCGACCTCAAGTACCGCTAGTCCCTTTTTCTTAGGCTTAGGGGCGGTAACGAAGATAGTAGCAATTCCCCGTTTCATATTGGACCCGGTTGGGTTGTAGAGTACGTCCGGGTACTTTTGCTTGAGGGTCTGAACAGCCAATGCGGTCGCCGTAGTTTTCCCGTTGGTTCCCCCAACAATTACGAAATCATAGCGATCTTTGTAGTGGTAAAGGATGTCTGGATCGAGTTTAAGTGCAACGAGGCCAGGCAAAGAGCTCCCCCGGTTAAAGATTCCGTGTAAGACGGAGTAGGAAAGATGACCTACCCCGGCAGCAACTGAACTTCTGAGTGACATGATGTATTCCTTTTCGTCTTCATAGACAGGTGGGGCGCGCTTCTTCTTTATAAGGAGTGAACAACCTTTTCGATATCATCAACGATTTGCTTAGGTGTCAAGTGGTACCATTCGTACAGAACCTCTAACGGTACGTTATCGGCAAATTCACGTGGTGCACCAAAGTTAAGAACCTTCATCGGTGTTGGCCCATAGTAACGATCAATGGTCTCACCAAAACCGCCACTTAAGTTACCATCTTCCAAAGTAACGACAACATCGTGATTTTCTGATAGGTGATGAAGAACCTGTGGATCAATTCCGGTAAGTGACTTGGGATTGATCAATGTCGCGTCAATATTGATTTTCCTTTTGAGTTCTTCACAAACTTTCTTACCTAGCTCCCAGAAGTCACCAACCGCCATGATGGCAACCTCACTCCCGTGGTGGGCAATATTGTATTTGATGTTACTGTAATCCTCCTGGGTTGCTTCCCCGTGAATCAGTGGTTTCTCTGGTTCACGAATAACAACCGGTTGGTCAGTCTGTTTGATTGCCCATTTCAACATTGAAAGCAATTCTTCCACGTTTGTCGGTGCTAGGTATTCAATGTTCGGCAGGTCACTGATCATCGAAATATCAAACGATCCCTGGTGAGTTGCGGATTCGGTAGCGATTGTTCCCCCACGAACAATCATCACTACTGGCGCATCATTTAGTGCCATGTCGTGAACCAACTGGTCGTACGCCCGCTGCAGTAAGGTTGCATTTTGAAATACGACGGGACGCGCGCCGGCGACTGCCATCGCGACCGCAGAGCTAATGCAGTCCTGTTCGGCAATACCTACGTCATAGTAGCGATCTGAGTGCTTAGCCTGGAATCTTTTCAGGTTAAAGGCACCGGGAATGGCGGCGTTCATTGCCACGACCGGCTCACCGGCAGCAATTTGCCGGTCCAACTCAGCTAAAATAGCATCGCTGTACGACTCACCAGTGAAGGGGTGCTTATCTTTACCCGTCTTAAGGTCAAATGGCATCCGCCAGTGGTAAGTCATCTTCTCCTTGATTGCCGGTTCATAGCCCTTGCCCTTCAGTGTATTGACGTGGAGCACGATTGGGTGGTCAATATCCTTGATTTCCTTAAAGGCGTCAATCATGGCCCGTAAATCATTGCCATCCTTGACGTACCGGTAGTCGAGGCCCATGAACTTAAAGATATTATTTGGCGAGGCCCCGTCAGTTTCCCGAAGCTCCTTCAGTCCCTGGTATAGCCCCCCTTGGTTTTCATCAATCGACATCTGATTATCATTAACAACGATAATGAGGTTGGACTTAAGCTTGGCCGCGTTATTCAGTCCTTCAAAGGCCAGACCCCCGCTTAAGGAGCCATCACCAATAACAGCAACAACATTATCCTTGGAATCCGGGTTCAAGAGGTCCCGAGCTTGGGCCATCCCTACTGCTAACGAGATGGAAGTTGAGGTGTGACCAATTTCAAAGAAGTCGTGGTTACTCTCGGCCGGTGACGTAAATCCCGAAATATCCTTGTAGTGATCAGGATCCAAGAAGGCCAGCTTTCTTCCCGTCAGCATTTTGTGAGCATAGCATTGGTGGGAAACATCCCAGATGATTTTATCATGCGGAGAATTAAAAACATAGTGGTAAGCAAGTGTTAACTCCATTACCCCGAGGTTTGGACCAACGTGTCCGCCGATTGCGGCATCACGCTCCAGAACCAGTTGGCGCATTTCATTTGCCAACCGCTTCAGTTCATCAAGCGTCATCCCTTTGATATCTTCAGGTTCATCTACTTCATTCAGTAAATAGTCTGGATGCCGATTCATTTATCGCCACTCCCTTTATGATTTTCGGTATAAACGATACTTTATGCTTCCTGCATTTCCTATTATTTTATCACTTTTCACAAAGCAGCGAAAATACTGAATCCGTAAATTGACGAACAAGCCTGATTTAGATACCATAATTAGGTAAAGATTTTTTGAAAAAGGGACTTGGTTTGATTATGGGGGAAATTGAAAATGCTGCGGTTGAGAAAATCTCGCCGCTAAAAAAATTGACTAGGGAACAGGAGCAACTGGTAGAAGACATTTTAAACTTTACCAGTGATCATTTAAAAAAGAATTTCCCGGCCACATACACTGTTTACGGTGATGCGGGGACCGGGAAAAGTGTTGTTTTATCACAATTATTTGACCGCATCCAAACGGCTGCTCGACAGGATAAATCCTCCCTTTTCTATCAGGCAAGCAACTACTTCTTGGTCAATCACCCGGAGATCTTGAAGGTTTACCGGGAAATTGCTGGCCGCCGTCCGGAGCTCTACAAGAAGGACTTTGCCCGGCCCACCTCATTGATTAACCAATTAGATAAGCACGGGAGGACGATTGACGTTGCGGTAGTTGACGAGGCCCACCTCCTATTGTCAAAGGCCGACCACTACAATAACTTTTATTATGACAATCAGTTGGTTGAACTCATCAAGCGGGCAAAAGTGGTGATCATCGTCTTTGACCAGTACCAGGTTCTACGGATGAAAAGTCTGTGGACACCAGAAAGGTTGCAAAAAATTACCCACCAGTATCCCTTTAAGGAGTACCACCTTCACCATATGTTCCGGATGACCGCTAGCGACGACCTCGTTGCCTGGTTTAACCATCTTACCGGTAAAGGCGAGTTAACACCCATTCCACGCGACGCCCGTGACCACTATGATTTCCGGGTATATGATGATGCGGAGAAAATGCGCCAGGCAATTGTCCACCGCAACAGTGAAGTCGGTCTCTCCCGAATTCTCTCCACGTCCGGGTACCCATCAACCCTCGATGGTGGAAAGCACTATATCTGTGAAGGACGGTTCAAGATGCCATGGGACCAGTATAATTATACCGTTACGCCCTGGGCGGAGATCCCCCAGACGATTGACGAGGTTGGCTCCATCTACACCTGCCAGGGCTTTGACCTTAACTATACGGGAATCATCATTGGGCCACCAATCAGTCAGGTTCCTGCCAGCAAGCGGCTCCAGGTCAACCTTGACAAGTACACGGACAGCGAAGCGTTCAAGAAACGAGCTGATTTAACCGATCCCCAGGAAATCACGAGCTTGGAGAAACGGATGATTATGAATTCACTGAATGTTCTATTTAAGCGCGGTGTCTACGGAACATATATTTATGCCCACGACCCCTTGCTCCGCCATACCCTCACTGACCTGTTCAAAGAAGCGGGCCTGACCATTCCTCGGGAGGAAAACAAATGAAAAAGATAAATAAACCCCTATTAATTACCGGTGGGATTATCATTTCACTAATTCTGCTCTACTTTATTTACCGTGATTACCGGCCCGAGTTAACTCTGCTTCTCCACATGAGCCACCACAACAAACTAATTTTACTTCACATGATTCGGAGCCACGGAATTAAGGACATGCTTTTACTCCTGGCGTTGATTGCCACTTTTAACGCAATTCCCGGGATGTCAAATTCCTTTGTCTGCATTTTCGTTGGCCTTTGCTATGGGCCAGCCATTGGTTTTATCATTAACTGGCTGGGGAACATCATTGGTAACTGCGGTGTCATGGCGGTCATTCGGAAGATTGACCTCTCCAGGCGTACCAAGAAGTCCAAGCTGCTGAATTCGCTGATGAACCAGCGTCACCCCCTCATTGGGCTTACGATTGGCTTCATGGTCCCCGTCATTCCGAGTGTCCTGGTCAACTACGCGGGGGCCCGTCTCAATATCAACCGCTGGCATTACCTGGCAATGGTAGCCGTGGGAATGGCGCCGACTTCTTTCATTTACGCCTTTGGTGGGGATGCCCTCTTTAAGGGTGATAACAAACGTTTGATTGGTGCCGTGGTTGCGATTGTAATCGTGATTGCCCTCTACGTCCTTGTTAAAAAGATGATTAAACGCACGCGTTCCAATAAAGAAATACCAGCATAATAATAAAATCCCATTATTCAGCATCGACGCTGAATAATGGGATTCTTTTATAAATCAATATCAAGCATAATTGGGGTGTGGTCCCGACGCTTGCCACTATCAACCATCGTGGAAGATTGTAGCTTATCAGTAAGGCGATTACTAACTAACCAGTAGTCAATTCTCCAACCGGAGTTGTTTTGCTTGCTGGTGATTACTCGTTGGGCCCACCATGAGTAAGCTCCCTTCTCGTCCGGATGAAGGTAGCGGAAACTATCCGTAAAGCCGGCATCCAGTAGTTTCGTGAAATGTTCCCGTTCTTCATCGGTGAAGCCGGCAGAATGGTGGTTATTAGCGGGATGGGCCAGGTCAATTTCTTCGTGGGCCACGTTGAAGTCGCCACTAGCAATTACTGGCTTTTGCTTATCAAGCTTTTCAAGATATTCCCGGTAGTGGTCATCCCAGACTTGGCGTTCTGCTAGTCGTTTCAGACCATTACCAGAATTTGGCGTGTAGACTTCGGTAACGAAAAAGTTCGAAAACTCCAGCGTAATGATCCGGCCCTCATCATCCATTGGTTCCGGTGCACCGATCTGTGGGTAGGTAACCTGCGGACTGTACTTATCCAGGTAAAGGTACATTGTTCCCGCATAGCCCTTCCGTGCTGGCTCAACGGAACTTCGCCAGGATACCTGATAACCTGGAAACATCTTATTCAGCGCCTGGTAGTGCTTCTTGGTGGGGCCGTCTTTGGAGAGCTTGGTCTCTTGGATGGCGAGTACGTCTGGCTTAAGCTCATAAATTTTTTGCAGCACCTCCCGGGTTTCACCGGCCCGGGTCGAGGTGCCGGTCAGCGCCGCGTTGATTGAATCAATGTTCCATGAAATAAATTTCATCGTTAATTCTCCTTTGCAACATTCTCTGCCTGCATTATACCGTTTTTTACCCAAATAAAAAAAGCAAATTCCGCCGCTAAACCTATATTCTTACAACAACCTTGCCGAAACTATGGTGCCCTTCTAAGTAGCGGTGGGCATCCTCAACTTGGTCAAGTCTGAACACCCGATTCGGCTTTACTGGGACATGGTATTTTTCAATCGCTCTTAGTAGGTCATTTAGTTTCGCTTCGTCAACGTTTCCCGAGTAAAAACTCGTCAGGTAGCTATTCGGTGCAATGTCCATGATGGGGTCAAATTGTGGTAGGTACCACTTGTTGCCGAGCTCGCCAGTGCTACAAACGATTCCGCCCGCATTGAGGTGGGTAAAGCTATCCTTAACCGTCGCCGGACCGATTAGTTCCAGAACCTTATCAAACTTATCCTTCCTGCCAGGTGACCCTGCTGGTCTTCAATGACCTGGTCGTGCCCGTTAAGTGAACGCCTGGGACTAAAGTTTTGACGAGGTTCACAAAAGCAACACCAAAGCCACTTGAACCACCCCGGACCAGCACGTGTTCGCCGGACTTTATTTGCAGATTCAAAAGTGACCCAAAGGCGGTGTAATAGCTTTCGGGAATTGTTGCCAAAGTCGTCCAGTCAAGGCTGGTTTCAACCGGGTAAACTTGGTCATTGGGTAACAACGTGTATTCGGCATATGAGCCGTCAAACGCCCGTCCCATTTTCCCCATGATGGAAACGACCTTTTGCCCAATTGGCAGCCGGTCCGGTGTACTTGTCTTAGCAACCACCCCCACACATTCGATCCCTAAGATCCGGGGGAACTTGACTGTTAGCGACAGGCCCTTTCGTGTAAAGATTTCTGAATGGTTAACACCAAAACCCTTAACCTTTATCAGGGTCCACCCTGGCTTAACTTTTGGCATGGGAACATCTTGGTAAATTAGTTTTTCAGGCCCACCAGCTTCTTTAATTACTACAGCTTTCATAATTACGCCTTCTTGGCAGTGAGCACACGGCGCCAGCGGTGGTCAAAAGCCCATTCAACAAGCCTTAAGATTCCGGCACTGGTCAGCGTTAAGACGATTGTTAATACTGTTCCCCAGAGGATTGGGGTAACTTTTTGGGTCTGCAAGCCTTCAAAAAGAAGTTCGCCGAGGCCGCCCGCATTAATGGTAGTCGCAATCGTAGCAATTCCCATTGCGGAAGCAAGCGCCACTTGGATGCCGGAGAAAATTGCAGGTACTGCCAACGGTAACTGAACCTTCATAAAGACTTGGCGGTTAGTCATCCCCATTCCCCGGGCAACTTCAACCATCGCGGGGGTTACTTCCTGGATTCCAGTAATGAAGCTCCGCAGTAAGACATACTCACAATACACAGCTAAAACAACGATTGCAGTCCGCATTCCCAAGCCGGTGACCGGAAGAAGAAGAGCAAATAACGCAAAACTCGGCACCGAATATAGCAAAGAAAAGAAGTAGACGAGCCCGTTTAGCCAGTTCCGCCGGTGAAGGAAGACGAGTACTAAGATAATCGTAACCGTAATGGCGATTGCAAGGGCTGCAAAGACCATCTCGGCATGCTGCCCCATTTCAATCAGCATAATTGGGTAGTTTTCCCGCCAATATTCAATCATGATAACCACCCCACAATTTCTTGTTTTGTTGAACTGTCCCTAGCAGGTCGCGAACGAAAGCAGTGGCTGGATGATTAACTACCTCCGATGGTGTGGCAAACTGTTCAACTTGCCCTTCATGCATAACCATTACCCGTTGGCCCAAGAAGAGCGCCTCGTTAATGTCGTGGGTGACGAACAGAAAAGTCTTATCACCGAGTTGCTGGTGAATCTGCTTGATTTCCTTCTGGAGTTCCATCCGGGTCAAGGCATCGAGGGCCCCGAATGGTTCATCAAACAGGACGTACGGAGGATTGACAGCTAGTGCTCGAGCAACCCCGACCCGCTGCTGCTGTCCGCCGGAGAGCTGACACGGGTAGCGACCCGCGTAATCGGCGGGGTTCAGCTGGACCAGCTGAAGCAATTCATTGACACGTTCCTTGATCTGCTTGCCGTTCCAGTGGAGCATCTTTGGTACCACTGCGATGTTTTCCGCAACCGTCATGTGGGGAAAGAGGCCCACCTGTTGCACAACGTAGCCAATATGACGACGAAGACGGACAATATCCTGGTCAGCCAACCGTTTACCATCGACCAGAATCTGGCCTTCATCCGCCTTCAGCAGACCATTAACCATCTTCAGCGTGGTCGTTTTCCCCGAGCCGGACGAACCCAGGATGGTAACCAATTCCCCCGCGTTGATCGTAAAGCTAAGGCCAGAAATGACTGTTCGGCTTCCAAATTTCTTTTGCACGTTTTTAAATTGAATTGCTGCCTTAGGCATTCTTCTTCATCCTCCTAATCACCAGGTCAAAACTCACCATCGAAAGCAGGGACAAGAGAGCAACACTGACTCCACCAATCACCACATACGTCATATTGTAGAGACCCAATCCGGTAAAGATTAGCGTACCAAGGCCACCGGCCCCGATGTAAGTAGCCAGGGTCGCACTGGCGATGATTTCAACAAGGGCCAGCTTAACTCCGTTTAGGATATAAGGAAGTGCCAGGGGGATCTCAACCTGCCGGCGTAATTGGCGCTGATCCATCCCCAGTGCGGTACCAACTTCCTTATACAGGGGGCTAACTTCATTGAATCCCAGAATTGTGTTAATAAGTAACGGTGGCAGGGCTAGGGCAACCAAGGCAATGGTTGCCGGCAGCATCCCCGTCCCAATAAAGGGAATCAGGAGAAATAGTAAGGCCAAGCTCGGAATGATGCGCAGTGCCTGGGTAAAGGCTGTACAAACAGCGGCAAGCGACCGAATTCGTGAACCAAGGTAGCCAAGAGGAAGTGCAATCGCCATTGAGATCGCTAACGAGATGAAACTCAAATAAAGGTGCTCCCAGACATATTGTAGGTACTGGCCACCATCATTTTGAAAATAATGCATAATTGGCGTCATCATCTTTCTCTCCTCTACCGCATATTCTGCTTGTACCAGTTCAAGGCGACCATCCGGTAGTTCTTTCCCTGAACCATTACCTGCTTGTTTAGGTTAATCAGCTGCTTGGTGGTCAACTTAGCGTCAACCCGGTCAAGGGCCGCCGCCATCTTGGGGTGTTCTTTTGCAGACTTTTTGTTTGCCAGCGGAACAAGGTTATAAGATGGCCACAAACTCTTATCGTCCTTTAACAGTACATATTTACTAGTAGCGAGCTGACCCTCAGTGGTCGAGACCGGAGCCGCATCACCCTTTCCTTCCGCCATGATGGTGTACTTGAGGCTGTCATCGTAGTCCCGCAGTGATTTGAAGTTAAACTTACCGTATTTCTTATTCATTCCTGGAAGTGCGTCGGCCCGCTTATCAAACTCTCCCTGCGAAACAAAACGAATCTTCGCCGCGTTTTTTTGCAGATCACTAATTGTTTTAATGTGGTACTTTTTGGCCACACTACTCCGCATTCCGATTCCTTGTCGGTCGTCTCCCGGGGCATATTTAAAGGTTACGAGGCCATCTTTTTGTACTCCTTTGCGGGCAATACGCGCCATCTGCTGGGCCGTTAAACCGGAGCCATTCTTTTTCAGGTAAGTCTCAACAATCGTCCCAGTATATTCGGGATAGACGTCTACCTGTCCGGTCTTAACCACCCTGTAGACCACGGAATTAGCGATATTAGGTTTACGAATCACCTTGTATCCCACCTGTTCGAGGGCCAGCGCGTATATTTCACTGACGGTCTTACTCTCGGCAAAACTTTTCGAACCCACAACAATTGGTGTCCGGCTGTTCGCCCTAACGGTTAATGGTACAAAATTTGTAACCACTATGATTGCAAGAATAATCACTAACCATTTTGCTTTCTTCAACATTGGTATTCAGCCTCCTATAGTAACTATAAAAGCTCCGGCAATTTAAGCTGCTGGAAATAATATAGTACGGGTGGATATGTAAAGTCAATTGATACGTGTACGAAATTGGCGGTGTTGCCCCTGGACATATGTAACTAATATAGTTACAATAATAAGCGAAAGGATGGATAGACATGCGAATCTCAACGCGTTTTAGCGACAGCATTCATATCTTAGCCTTCATTTCGATATACAAGGGTAAGTTACCGCTAACTAGTGAAAATATTGCGGGAAGTGTCAAAACATCACCGGTCGTTGTCCGCCGCTTGATGAGTGCCCTCAGGAAGGCGGGATTACTTAAAACCGTCCATGGTTCTGCCGACCCTCAGATTGCCCGCCCACTTGATCAAATATCCTTATACGATATTTTTCTGGCGGTCGAGGGCCCCAAGCGCCACCTCTTCACAATTGACGAAAAAACGGCGCCAGAGTGCATTGTTGGTGGCAACATTCAAGCCACCCTGGCTGATTATTACCACCAGGCAGAAGTTGCGGCGGAAGCTAAGCTCGTTCAATTCAAGCTTGCAGACGTTATCGATTCGATCCTCGTAAAACAGGCCCAAAAAGAGGCTACCAAAGAAAGAAAGTAAATAATGATGCAATACTTTATTACTGGTGCAACCGGTCACCTCGGCAGTAAGGTCGTAGCGGAACTAAGAAAGTTAGTGCCCAAGGATCCCAAGGATGCGATTCGCCTAGGTGTCCATACCCCGGCTAAGGCAGCTGTCCTGAAGAATGCTGGCTACCAGCTAGCGGCGATTAATTATACGGACACTTCTACTATGGTCTGTGCTTTTCAGGGAGTTGATGTCCTCATCTATATTCCAAGTCTGACTTACGATGTCCAGGACCGAATCAATGAATTTGAGAACACCCTGACAGCGATGAAGACCGCCGGAGTCAAGAATATTGTTGATGTTAGTTTCATCGCTGATCAGTTTAATAATCCCTTCCAGATGGCGGGTTACTATGCCTACCTGCCAGCCCGCCTGGCCAGCTCACCTTTTGGCTATGCAGTCATCAAAAACGCTTTGTATGCCGACCCACTGGTTCCCTACTTACCAGAACTCATTCAACGGCAAAATGTCATCTACCCGGTCGGTGACCAGGCAATGTCCTTCATTTCTCGTCAGAACAGCGCCACGGCAATTGCCCATGTGGCCGTCAAAAACTACCTCCGCGATCACGGACAAAACTACTTACTGACGATGAAGCAGAACTATAACATGGTCGAACTAAGTACGATTATGACTAAGGTTACTGGCCAGCCAATCGGTTACTCACCAGTTTCTATTAGGGAATTTGCTGATATCTACCGATTCGAAGGGGACGGGGATGAATTGGCTTCGATGTACGCGGCAGCAGCAAGGGGGTTGATGGATAAAACCACGGATGACTTTCAACGGATTACTGGTCACTTACCCCAGGATATGTTTTCCTTTCTTAGCCAAAAATACCATAAATAAAAATAACGGGAACGGATTATTTGCCGCTCCCGTTTATTGTTTGGTAACCTAGAAATAGTAATTATTAATGAAGGAGTCTTAAGTGTGAATGACTTACCAACCAAAATCGAAGTTCGTGGTGCCAAGGTCCATAACTTAAAAAACATCGACGTTGACATCCCCTTACACAAGTTCGTTGCTATCTCGGGTTTATCCGGCTCAGGCAAGAGTTCACTGGCAATGGGAATTTTATATGAAGAAGGATCCCGCCGCTACCTGGAGGCCCTCTCAACTTACACCCGGCGGCGAATCAAGTTAGGAGCCCAGGCGGAGGTTACCAGTGTCAAACACATTCCTTCTGCCCTGGCCCTTAGGCAGCGCCCAAGCATCCCATCTGAACGAGCAACGGTTGGGACGATGAGTGAGATTTTTAACGTTATTCGTCTGATTTTTTCCCGCCTCGGTTCACCCGTCTGTCCTAATGGTCACCGCCTTAAGCCGAGTCTGAAGATTGCCGAAGCGATGAGTCGTTCCGACAATAGTATGGGTCAGCTAACCTGTCCAAAGTGTGGCGCCAAGTTCCAGGCCTTTAGTGCTGAAGACTTCGCCTTTAATTCGGATGGGGCTTGTACTCGTTGCCAGGGAACCGGTCAGGTGCGAGAAATTGACGATAATAAATTAATTGGTGACGAAAACCTTAGTCTGGCTGATGGTGCCGTTGCTTCCTGGCACCTGCCTGGCCGAAACTTCATGCCGAGTGTTGCTGAACAGGCGGGTGTCCGGATTCACGTTCCTTACAAGTACCTGACTGCTAAGGAGAAGGACTTTGTCTTAAACGGTCCCCAACAAAAGTTTAAAATGGACTTTCGGTCCGGAACCGGGCGCGTTTTCCATGACTTTAACGCTCTCTATGAAAATGCTCACGCTGCCGTTTTATCCTCTGCCAAGTCCAGCAAGAGTGAGCGGGCCCAGAAAAGGATTAGCGAGTTTTTCCACTACTCAACCTGCCCTGTCTGTCATGGAACAAGACTACGACCCGAACTTCTCAAACAACTGGCTGGCAACCTAAATATTGCAGAAGTCACCAACCTCACCCTTGGTGATTTAAAGGCCTGGAAGAAAAAGGTCTTAGATGAACTGCCAAGCGCCATGAACAAAATGGCCTGCAGTCTGTTTAAGGAATTTGACGATAACCTCCGCCCCCTGCTTGAGTTGGGACTTGATTACTTAACTCTCTCACGAAATGGCAATACTCTGTCGACTGGTGAACTGCAGCGGATTCAGTTAGCCCGGACACTGCGCACCCAAACAACAGGGGTCCTTTACATCCTTGATGAGCCCTCAATTGGGCTCCACCCAGATAACATCAGTGGGCTCTTAAATGTTTTCAAAGAATTAGTCAATCAGGGAAATTCACTTGTCGTCGTTGACCACAATGTTGACATCATCAAGAATGCCGACTGGATTATTGAAATTGGCCCAGGTTCTGGTGATGAGGGTGGCCAAGTGATTGCCCAAGGGACACCAAAAGAAGTCACCGCAAACCCACATTCAAAGATTGGACCTTACCTAAACGGAACAGCTAAGCTAATGGCTCGGAGACCCGATGACCAACCAGCACAAAAGCAAATTGATTTTGAAGTTGCCAACTATTACAACCTAAAAGATGTTCACGTCGTCCTGCCAATCAACCGCTTAAGTGCGATTACTGGTTTCTCCGGGGCGGGAAAGACAAGTCTGATTCTGGATAGCCTGGTTCCTGCAATCAAAGCTCAAGCTACTGGGGGTAAGCTTCCCCAGCAGGTCCGCAAACTGAAATCACCACTAAAAGAGGTCGTCAGTGTTGACGCCGCTCCAATTGGTAAGACACAACGGTCAACCGTTGCCACCTACACCAGTATTATGGACAACTTACGAAAGCTTTTTGCCGCCCAGCCACTGGCAAAGGAAAAGCACTTTACCCCCAGTTACTTTTCATATAACAATAAGCAGGGGGCTTGCCCCAATTGTGGTGGTGCGGGGATTGTTACCCTTGACATTCAATTTCTCCCCGATATGCAACAAGTCTGCCCTGTCTGCAACGGTGATCGCTATAATAAAGCGGTTCAAGCAGTTAAATGGCACAATTATTCTATCGTGGACCTTCTAAAGTTAGATGTCCGTCAAGCCCTACCTGTTTTCAAGGACGTTCCAAAGATTGAGCGGGAGTTAAAGTTGCTCCAAGAGGTTGGCTTAGACTACCTCCACCTGGGTGAAAGTACTCCCAGTTTGTCTGGTGGTGAAGCCCAGCGATTAAAACTGGTTAAACATCTAAATCACAACCAGGCAACGACCCTTTTCGTCTTTGATGAACCCACCATTGGGCTCCATCCCCTCGATGTTAAGACGCTGGTGGGCGTTATCCAACAGCTGATTGATCGCGGAGCAACCGTCGTGGCAATCACTCACGACCTTAACCTGGTCGTCAATGCTGATTATGTTCTTGACCTCGGCCCTCGTGGTGGTAAGAACGGTGGAAAAATCGTCGCTGCTGAAGCACCGGAGAAGTTAATTGCTAATCCGCAAAGCCTAACCAGTAAATATCTGGCTGACTACTGGAATCGTTATCAAAACTAGCTTTATGAATATGACTGAGAAAATAAATTTCTCGGCGCCCGTTACCAGTAGCATAGGCAAATCGTTGACATGGTACAGGCCGGCGATTGACCGTAATCAATGGTCTTGCTTCATGTCACTATTTCCCCTAGCTTCCATTTTGAAAATAGATTAGCTACTAACAAAGCGTGTTAATCACCATTATTTAACCTGCCCGTGACTAACGAAAAGGGGCTGTGACATAAGTACTTTTACCAAGTTCAAATACGAACAGCGCGGTACGCAAATGGGCTCCAGTGTCCGGTATAACCGAACTCTGGAGCCCTATTTGCGCTCGCGGGGGCGTGAAAACGAAGTCATAAATGACTTCTGTCACGCTCCCATTAATTAAAACTAAATATAATTTTTCTAACTTAGTTGTTGCACTTAAACTACTGCATACTCATTTTTCAGTCTTACTTAATCTGCCTCGATGATAAATTTTCTTTTGGATTAAGTATTGATCCTGATCTTGAGTAATAAATAACGGGGAACTTTCTTCTATGACATTGCTAAACTCCAAACCATACCATGAAACAGGTGAGGCCGTAATGTTCTGCAAATAGATGCGTCCCCCAATCAATCTTCTATCTAACCAGCTTAACTGATCATTGACAATTAAATCTGCTGGTTGTTCCTTTATAATGACAAACTTAAAGTCGCCGACTTTCCGATGTCGATCTGTTGAATATTTGGGTATTTGTGGCTCTAAAATACCTTGTTCCACTAGATTATTTACAATTTGATGTAAATAGATACTAACGGATTGAGATTTCCTAAACCCTAAGTACAATTGAACGTTAACAACATTATGCGTCTCAAGTAAATCAACTGTATAATTACTTTCATAAGGTGCATTGGTTTCATTGACTGTAACAAACCAATAAACTTTAGCTCTTTTAGGTTGTTTGTCGAGAATAGAATACATGGTACTACGCTTAATTTGGTAATCACCCTTAATTTTAGTCATATACCTGAAACTTGAAAGCCCTGAATTGCAATGAAATCATTGTGGTTCAGGGCTTTTG
>NZ_AZGM01000079.1 GCF_001435935.1 Limosilactobacillus panis DSM 6035 | reverse complement strand
AAGCAATCACAAAAGCGAGTTAAGCAAGCACTAAAGCTGTTAACAAAGCGCAATCGGGGAGTATCCATTGAGCAAATGTTTGAGGAAATTCATCGCAAAATGCGGGGTTGGCTTCAATATTACTCAATTGGGAAACTGACTGGCTTTATTCAACGACTTGACCAGTGGTTAAGGGCGCGAATAAGGCAATATATCTGGAAG
>NZ_AZGM01000012.1 GCF_001435935.1 Limosilactobacillus panis DSM 6035 | reverse complement strand
AAAGCCGAAGCTGACGCAGCTCCGGCTAGTTTTCGTGCTTTCAAGTTTCAGTTAAAACATTTAAATCTGGTTCAGTCCCCATCCCTATAGTAAATTGGTTAATGCTAAATTTTATTAATTAGGAGTAAGTTATTGTGAATAAATAATCGCTGGACCATTACAAGTTGTATAAAGCTGGTAAATTATGGATAACAGCACTGATATCAGTAATCGTTTTTGGAAATACTGTTTTGAGCCAGAAGGCAAGCGCCGATGATGGCACCACCACGAGAGCTGTTAAGGCAAGCAACGACAACCAAGTACTGACGAATAATAGCGTTGTACTGAAGAGTTCAATAGCCACGAACAATGGTACGCAGGAAGCTACGACAGAAATCGCAAATAAAGTGGCCACGCCACCGGCACAAACCGCAGCAGCTAAGGATGGCAATCTTGTTTATGAGGGCCAGCTACTGAGTAAGGCTGCTGGTTTCCACATCTTTGCAGGAAAGACTTCCTCCAAGGTGGATACTAACGGGAATATTGCCACGGGGGAACTGTTAAATGGGCAGGAATTTGGAACCCGCGGTCAGTCCTTTAACCACATCGCTAAGGATACTTATTACATCAGCAAGGTCAGCGGTATTGGCCCCAATGCCTTTCGGACCGGCAACAATGATGTTGTCTTGGGGGATGATACCAATGTCACGTTTAACGGGGACCAGGTTTTTATTAATGGTATCCGAATGGACCACCTAAGAAGAACGATGTGCGGATCATCAAGAACCACATTGATATCGATGGCGAGTTGACCAAGTTAGCCGGTCGCGCTGATTACCTAACAGGGAAGGACCAATCAGACGTTGTCGTACTTAACTTTAGTGACATGAACAACCGGACAATCGACATCAGCAACGTTAAAGAAAAAGTTGTCATTATTGAACTTTCTAGCGATTTCCTGGAACAACCGCAAGATATTACTATCAAGGGACTAGATAGTGACACAAAAGATGGGCAGGTTGTCATCATTAATGTTCAATCATCCAAGGATGCCCTTAATCTGGCAACCAAGACAAGGCTAATCTATGATGATAATACGCAATTGTCGCCTAATGAAAGCCACGCAAAGCCAAACCATATTCTATGGAACTTTGGAAATAAGGTTAAGACCGTTAATATTTCTAGTGGATACTTTATGGGAAGTGTGCTCGCTCCGAACGCAGAAGTAAACGTTGACGTAAATGTCGACGGGAACCTGGTGGCTCAAACAGTTAATATCCGCGGCGGCGAATCGCACCGCTGGGACTTATGGGAACCCGTAACGCCGATATTCCCCCGCCCAGTTATTCCACATTGGCATGGGGAAGAAGAATTCGTAGAACCGTCGAAGGATCACGGGAAGCCAGATGGTGGCAAGAATACGCCTGGTAAGCCAAGTGATGGTAAGCAACCGGTAAAGGCTGATATCGACAAAAGTCAATATAGCCAGCCCGGTAAGTCGGACCAGCCGAGTCAACCAACAAGTCCAGTTAAGTCTCAGGACAGCAAGCCTGGCAAGTCAAGCAATGTGACAAAGCCGACAACCCCCGTTCAGCCGACGTCACCAAGCGAGCCAGTGGAACCTGGTAAGTCAACTAACGTAACGAAGCCAACGAGTTCGGTTCGACCAACATCGCCAAGTAAGCCCACGGAGCCTGGCAAATCAAGCAATGTGATGAAGCCGACAACCCCCGTTCAACCAACTTTACCAAGTAAGCCCACGGAACCGGGCAAGTCAAGCAATGTGACGAAGCCAACGAGTCCGGTCCAGCCAACGAATCCTGGCAAGCCAGCTCAACCGGTAAAAGCGATAGAGCATTCTCAATCCAGTGCCGAATTCGCGCAACTACCACAAACTGGTAATATGGATAATAAACTCGGAATTATTGGCCTTATGGTTGCTAGCGTTGTGATGGCAATCAACCTTCTCAAGAAAGAATTCTAAATCCCCTCTTAACTGTTGGAAAAAAAACTAATTTCCCGAATAATATGTCAAAAAGGTTCGACCACGGAATTATTTCCCATGGTCGGACCTTTTATGTTGACGTTTGTAAACATTATTGCTATGATTACAATTGTAAATACAATAATGAGGTGATAAAAATGGTTAAGGTATTCGCACTGATAATTGGTATTATCTTGATTGCGCTGATTGCTTGGTGGTTCTTTGGTAAGCATGAACAGGCAGCCCAGAGCGCTCAGGTAAAGGATAATGGTCAAAAGGCCACGGTGGTAGTTAATGGTGGTTACTCACCATCAACGGTTGTCTTAAAGAAGGGGGTTCCTGGCCAGGTTGATTTTGACATGCGCGACCACACAGCCTGCTTATCCCATGTCGTTTTTGATTCTTTAGGGGTAAATAAGGACCTTACTAAGCAAAAGATTACCACGGTAAAGATTCCAACTGATAAGGCTGGTGAATTTAACTTTGCTTGTGGGATGGATATGTTCCACGGAAAGGTGGTTGTTAAGTAATGCGTCTCTCGAGTACGCAGCGTTTCTGGACATCATTGGTTCTGGCAATTCCCCTGCTTATTCAAATGGTGGGGATGCTTTTTCACTGGATGATGCCGGGGTATAACTGGGTGGCACTGGTAACGACAACCCTGATTATGCTGGTTGGGGCACTGCCGTACTGGAAGAGTGCCTGGGCAGCTTTCCTACACCATAATGCCAATATGAACACGTTGGTGGCTGTCGGAACGACAATCGCTTATTTCTATAGCCTCTTTGCGATGGTAACGGGGCGGCCAGTTTACTTTGAGAGTGCCGCCTTTATTACCGTTTTCGTCTTACTCGGCGATATGATGGAGGAACGGATGCACGATAACGCCTCCAACGCACTGAAGAAGCTTCTTGGTCTACAGGTCAAGGATGCGCTGGTTAAGCGGGATGGCCAATTTACCTGTATCCCCCTGGCGGATGTGAAGGTTGGTGACCTTATCCAGGTTAAACCCGGCGAGAAGTTCCCAGTTGATGGGGAAATCGCGAGCGGTACGACAACGGTCGACGAGTCGATGATTACTGGCGAGAGTATCCCGGTCGCCAAAAAGGTGGGTGACCACGTTGTTGGTGCCACAATCAATGGCCGGGGGACCGTCACTTTTAAAGCAACTAAGATTGGCAAGGATACGATGCTGGCACAGATCGTGGAGATGGTGAAGAAGGCCCAGACGAGTCATGCACCGATCCAACACCTGACCGATAAGATTTCCGGAATATTTGTCCCAGCTGTCCTCATCATTGCCATCGCCACCTTCATTATTTGGTACGTCCTTTTAGGGGCTAGCGGTGTACAGGCAATGCTATTTGCGGTGTCGGTCGTTGTAATTGCCTGCCCCTGTGCTCTTGGCTTGGCAACACCCACTGCACTGATGGTGGGAACCGGCCGGGCAGCCAAAATGGGTGTCCTGATTAAAAATGGTGAGGCATTAGAAACGGTAAACGATATTAAGACGATTATTTTTGATAAAACGGGGACCGTTACTGAAGGGAAACCACGGGTTACTGATATTGTTGGACCTAAGCGGCAGGTACTGGAAGTTGCGGCAAGCCTGGAAGCAGCGTCTGAACACCCCTTGGCTTCGGCGGTTATGCAGCGCGCAAGTGACGAAGGCATCCAGCCTCAAGCGGTCACCAATTTTCAAGCTATTGAAGGTAAGGGGGTTGCCGCTGAGTTGGCTGGACAACCGGCCTTTGTCGGTAGTAATAAGTTATCGGTAGATTACCAAGTTAGTTCCGAACTAAAGCAGCGCTTAAGTAAATTGCAAGCTGAAGCCAAAACGGTTATTCAAGTTGGCTTGAACCAGCAAGTGATTGGCCTACTGGCAATTCAAGATGTTCCTAAAACCAATGCTAAGCAGGCAATTGCTAATTTGAAGGCCCAGGGCTTGAGGACAGTGATGCTCACTGGTGACAACGAGCGAGTTGCGCAATCAATCGCTCAAGACGTCGGAATTGATGACGTAATTGCCAACGTTTTGCCAAACGAAAAGGCTCATTACGTTGAAAAATTTCAAAAAGCGGGCAAGGTTGCCTTTGTTGGGGACGGTATTAACGATGCCCCCGCGTTAACAACTGCTGATGTTGGGATTGCAATGGGTTCGGGAACGGACATTGCAATTGATTCCGGTAGTATTGTCCTGGTCCAAAACGACTTGCGTGGGGTCGTTCGTGCCCTGGAGATGAGCAGGAAGACATTTAACCGGATTAAGTTGAATCTCTTCTGGGCCCTTATCTACAACGTAATTGGAATCCCAATTGCCGCTGGTGTCTTCGTTAGCTTAGGTTGGATCCTGAGTCCCGAGATTGCGGCCCTTGCAATGGCCTTCAGTTCGGTCTCCGTTGTTAGTTCCTCATTACTATTAAATAAGGCTAGGATTGAATAGCAAAAGTGACGGGGCTGTGACAAAAAGCCTCTAAATCAGAAGCTCCATTCGGAATTTGAAGTGCCTCATAATTGTTAGACAGAAATTCTGAATGGAGCTTTTTGATTATCTGAATATTTTGAGAAAATGAGCGACCTTCCGGCCATTTTCTTCATGTTTAATGCCATTAAGGCAATTCCAATTTGCCTTTTAGCTTTCTTAAGGCCACGTACTGTGAACCTTTTAAAACCCAAATAAGCTTTCAAATTACCAATAACTGTCTCTACGTCATACTTACGACGGGAGTACGTATTGGAATTTGAAAGCGACTCGCGTGCTTTCGACTTAAAATATTCCCACTGTGGGTTCACCATAAGGTACTTAGTGTTCCCATGTGGTGTTAATGCCTGAGAAATAATTTGATGATTCTCATCATACTTCTCTGCTTGATATACTTTGAAATCACGACGGAATTTGTATTTATCATTTCGGTATGCGTATCGTTTAAAGTTGAATCGGACGCCCTGTGGGTTTACATAAAAATCATCAGCCTCATGATATTCCCAGTTCATTACTTTTCGATCACCAGAACGCCACTTACGGCTATTCCTCTTTAATCATGGTGCTGTAAGGAATTAAAGCTGTACAATCAGATAGCTCATCTTCGATATACTTATAATTGCGTTCTGATCCGTAACCAGCATCAGCAACAATTTCTCACCCCAAAACTTCGTTCTGGGCGAGCTGATTCAAGAACGGAATTAAGGTTCTGGTGTCGGTTGGGTTCTGCATGAGACTATAGCCCAGCACGTACTGTGAGTTAGTCATAATTTGAAGACTATACGCTGGCTTTGTTTGACCATTACGCATCGGATCTTCCTTTAAGCGCATAAAAGTAGCGTCATGATCGGTTTTGGAATAGCTATTACGCTGACCGGCAATTTCTGCTTGAACCTGATACTCAAGGTTCTTTTGGCGGCAATGTTCTAAAGTATGAAGGTATTCCTTAGCATGACGTCGTTCCTGCTTGGCTGGATTTGGCGAAACCCTTGCGGTTTCGCTCACCCGTTAATTTAATTCTTCAATCCGTTGTTCAAGCAAGGCAACAACCGTATCAAGTTGGTCAATGTTAAAGTTATTTTCATCAACATCAATTGGCAGATTGCAAGAAATAACTTGAACGAATTTAGTGACGTAGATTAAGCAGGAA
>NZ_AZGM01000078.1 GCF_001435935.1 Limosilactobacillus panis DSM 6035 | reverse complement strand
ATTTTTGTCAAATTCCGAATGGAGCTTCTGATTCAGAGGCTTTTTGTCACAACCCCGTGACTGAACGTACCACGCTTTTCTTTAGCACGATGACGACGAATTCCATGATCAGGCAAATCGGGTAACTGTATATCAAGCCATCCTTGATCAATCCAGTTATAGACCGTCTTGTAGGCAATTCCAACTACATGGGCAACTTGTTCAGGGGACCACTTCTGGACTTGAATCTTTTCTTCGATCAAGTGTTTAAGGTTTTTAGTGAGCGAAGACTTCCGCCCCCGTTGACTAACCTTACGTTCAAAGTCAGTTTGCGCTAGCTCAGCCTGGTACTCACTATTTAGCCGGTGAAGTTCGTTAAAGACTGTGGTTTTACTAAAGCCTAAGTAATTAGCGATGTATCGCAAGGAACGTCCTTCATTATGAAGCGTTTCAATGACAACACGGTTCTGGAATGATAAAATAGTGGTGCTCATCAAGGTCCTTCTTTCTAATGGATTGTACGGTAACACCATTAAAGACCTTGATGGGTTTTTCTGTCTACTTAAATGTTCAACTTAAATTTTACAATCTACCATATGAAAAAAAGAGGTTAAACATGCAAGACATCTTAGTAAAATTAAAAACAGAAAATGACTTATCGAGGTATGCTCTTGACGAGGTCAAAGACGAGATTGCTAAGTTTGGCAGCATAAGTCCTCAATTTGTTCACACCCTTGATGGCCTAAGACGTCTTTCTGGAAACGCTGCCCAGTATGGTGTCAACGCTACTAAAACGGTGCCGTCAGTTTTAAAAGGCAAGCGGATTGCTTTTCTGGGGAGCTCCGTGACCTTTGGCTATGGTGCCCTTGGCGAATCCTTCGTCGATTATTTAGCCAAAAGGGATGGCATACTGGCGATTAAGGAGGCGGTTTCTGGAACAACGTTAGTAGACCAAAACACCTTCTTCCCCCATGATTCCTATGTTGCCCGTCTGCGCAGTATCGACAAGGCAGCAAAACTGGATGCCTTCGTCTTACAGCTATCTACAAATGACGCTAAAAAGGCCCCTAATCTGCTTGGTAAGATTAGTTGTAGTGATCAGTATGATGTTAAAACAATTACAGGAGCCATTGAATATATTCTCAATTATGTAAGAGTATGTTGGCACGTCCCAGTATTTATATACACTAATCCCCGCTTTGATAACGAACTTTATGCGCAAATGGTTAACCGTCTCTTTGAGCTGCAGACCAAATGGCATTTTACAATCATTGACCTTTACCATAATGAGGAAGTACCGCATGGTGAGGCTTCACTATACATGGCTGATTCAATTCATCCAACCCGCGCCGGTTACCAGCAAAAATGGTTACCAATTTTTGAAGAAGCGTTAGGGAGAATTTGCTAATTCGAAAAGAAAGGGTGGATAATGATTGACAGCGATGCGGTAGCGCTGGACGACTTCATAGATTTAATGTAGAAGGAAGAAGGGATATGCCACGAAATTTATAATTGCTCCAGACTCTTTTAAAGGCGGCATGACCGCTAAAGAAGCCGTCAAGGCAATGGCTAGGGGGATCAAAAGAGTTTATCCAGATGCTGAATACGTTTTAGTCCCTATGGCTGATGGTGGTGAAGGGACGGTCCAGTCCCTGGTTGACGCTACTGCAGGAAAACTGGTTACCGCAAAAGTTCATAACCTCCTTAATCATTTAGTTGATGCGGACTATGGATTACTTGGGGATGGCGAGACAGCGGTTATTGAAATGGCGGCCGCAAGCGGGATTCAGTTTATCAATGCTAAAACAGCGAATCCCCTTGTTACAACCACCTATGGTACGGGTGAACTGATCCTTAATGCTATTAAACGGGGAGCCAAGAAAATTATTATTGGAATTGGTAGGAGCGCAACCGTCGATGGTGGTGCCGGGATGGCCCAGGCCCTTGGTGCCCGACTCCTGAAAGCTGACGGACAACCAATTGGGTTTGGTGGTGGTGGGGCGCTAGCTGAACTAGCGCAGATCGATACTTCACAGGTTGATCCACGTATCGCTAAAGCAACAATTGCGATTGCCTCAGACGTCACGAACACATTGACTGGTCCCAAGGGCGCCGCGCCTATTTTCGGCCCCCAAAAAGGAGCAACTCCGGAAATGGTAAAAATTCTTGATCGAAACCTTCACCACTATGCCGAAGTGATTACCAGAAGGACCGGTCAATCAGTTGAGAAGCTCGCCGGGGCCGGAGCAGCTGGTGGACTTGGGGCAGGACTGTTAGTGTTTACCAATGCTCAGATGCAGCATGGCGTAGATTTGGTAATTGCCCCTACAAAATTAAAAGAAAAAGCTGCTGATGCTGATTATGTTTTTACCGGTGAAGGGGGGATTGACTTCCAGACCAAATTTGGCAAGACCCCCTATGGCGTTGCAAAGGCATGCAAGAGTGTTGCCCCCAAAGCACCGGTGATTGTCTTAGCTGGTAATATCGGTAGGGGGGGTAATAGCCTTTATACGACAGGTGCAATTGATGCGATTTTTGGAACTCCTGCTGGCGCTAAGTCATTAAAACAGGCTCTTTGTGATGCTCCTAATGATATTGCCCAAACTGCGGAAAACGTTGCGCGTTTGATTAGGGTAAGTAATTATTCAAAACGGGCTTTAAAAAATAACCTAGTTCTGATATCATAATAATTGTGAAAAGTATAACATATCTTTGAGAAGGAGATCTTAGCTTATGAAAGCTGCTGTTATTAATGATCCAGTAGATGGGTACGTTACTGTTAAGGATGTCAAGCTTCGTGATTTGAAGCCTGGCGAAGCTTTAGTTGATATGGAATACTGTGGCCTTTGCCACACCGACTTGCACTGTGCTGCCGGTGACTTCGGTAAGAAGCCTGGTCGGATTATTGGCCACGAAGGTGTTGGTCGTGTATCCAAGGTAGTTCCTGGCGTTACTAGTTTGAAGGTTGGGGACCGGGTATCAATTGCTTGGTTCTTCAAGGGCTGTGGCCACTGTGAATACTGCCTGACCGGCCGTGAAACGCTTTGCCGTAACGTCCTGAACGCTGGTTACACTGCCGATGGGGCAATGGCTCAACAATGTATCGTTCCAGCTGACTACGCTGTTAAGGTTCCAGAAGGTCTGGACCCTGTTGAAGCTACTTCTCTGACTTGTGCCGGTGTTACCATGTACAAGGCTTTGAAGGTTGCTGACATCAAGCCTGGTCAATGGGTATCAATCGTTGGTGCTGGTGGTCTTGGTAACCTCGGTATCCAAATTGCCCACAACGTCTTTGGCGCTCACGTTATCGCCGTTGATGGTAACGAAGACAAGCTGAAGGCCGCTAAGGAAAACGGTGCTGAAATCTGCATCAACCGTCACGACAACAACGTTGATGAACAAATCCAAGAAAAGGTTGGCGGTGTTCATGCCGCAGTTGTTACTGCTGTTACTACCGCTGCCTTTGACCAAGCTGTCAACTCCCTTCGTCCAGACGGCCGCTTAGTTGCGGTTGCCCTTCCACAAGGTGACATGAAGCTGAACATTGCTAAGACTGTTCTTGATGGGATTATCGTTGCTGGTTCCTTAGTTGGTACCCGTCAAGACCTGGCTGAATGTTTCCAATTCGGTGCTGAAGGTAAGGTTCACCCAATCGTTCACACTCGGAAGCTTTCTGAAATCAACGACATGATTCAAGAACTGAAGGACAACAAGGTTGTTGGCCGGAACGTTGTTGACTTCTCCCTCGAAAAGTAAGCATCACGCTTAACATCGATTAATCTATAAATAAGAAAACACATAACAGCTACATGGACTGGACTCAGAATGATGGTTGACAGGGCACGGCTCGGCCATTGTTCATGCCCGACGATGTGGTCTGTTATGTGTGAGCTTCAAAAGAGACTGGCGTTGCCGGTCTCTTTTTCTTTAAGCGTTTTAGATGGGAAAAAAGAGTGACTTATGATAAAATAATGGTCAAGATTAGTCAGTAAATGGAGGGTGAACAAATGGAAAATAAGAGCATTTCGGATGTGATTGAAGCATATTTAAAAGAAATTCTCGGCAACTCTGCTCAGATTGAGATTCGCCGGTCAGAGATTGCTAACCATTTTGACGTGGTTCCCTCGCAGATTAACTATGTAATTAAGACTCGGTTTACTATTCAGAACGGTTACCTGGTGAAGAGTAAGCGTGGAGGTGGCGGCTATATCCGGATTGAGCGGGTTAATTTACTTGATAACGTTGACGTGTTAAACTCGTTAATCCAAGCAATTGGTGACTCAATCCGGGAACGGGACGCCTTTGCCATTGTCCAGACGCTCTACGACGAAAAAGTAATTACGCGGCGGGAAGGAGACCTGATGTTGGTAGCTCTTTCTAAGCAGACCTTGGACGTTGGTAACACGACAGTTGAGGCTCAACTGAGAGCGAGAGTATTGGCTTCACTGTTAAACCGGTTACGGTATGAAAGTTAGAAGGGATGATTGCTAATGGATAACATGTTTACCCCAAGTGCCAAACATGTTTTAATGATTGCTCATGAGCAGGCTAAATACTTTAAACACCAAGCGGTAGGAACAGAACACCTTCTATTAGCCCTTGCAATGAACAAGGATGGTATTGCGAACAAAATTTTTGAACAATTTTCAATTACCAGCGACGATATCCGTGAAGAAATTGAACGTTTGATTGGTTATGGTACCCTTGACCAGTTGGGTCCGGCGGATTACCTCCCGTACTCACCGAAAGCCAAGCAAGTTCTGAACCTTGCCGGTCAAGAGGCCCAGCAGATGCACGCCCTAAAGATTGGGACCGAACACATCCTGCTGGCGCTGATTGCGGACGAGAGTGTTCTTTCATCACGAATCTTGTACAGCCTTGATGTTTTACCTCGTCAGGTTCGAAAAGTTACCCTGCGGCGACTGGGCGTAGCGGAAAGCCAGCTTCGCCAAGCTGGTCGCAGCCGGGCAGCAGCCGCCAACCGTAAGAGTGGAACGCCAACTCTTGATAAGTTGGCCCGCGACCTGACGGCCATGGCCCGTGATGGTAAGTTGGATCCCGTCGTTGGTCGGAATGAGGAAATCAAACGGACCGAGCAGATTCTCAGCCGGCGGACGAAGAACAATCCAGTCCTGATTGGTGAACCAGGGGTTGGTAAGACCGCAATTGCCGAAGGACTTGCCCAGCGGATGGTAAAGGGCCTGGTCCCGTCTGAACTAGCTAATAAGCGGCTGATGGTTTTGGATATGGGGTCACTGGTTGCCGGAACCAAGTACCGTGGTGAATTTGAAAACCGCCTTAAGAAGGTTATCGATGAAATTCAAGCAGACGGCCACGTCATCCTCTTCATCGATGAATTGCATACCCTTATCGGGGCTGGTGGCGCTGAGGGCGCAATTGACGCTTCCAATATTCTTAAACCGGCCCTGGCCCGGGGCGAGCTCCAAACAATTGGGGCGACAACCCTTGATGAGTACCAAAAGTATATTGAATCTGACGCAGCCTTAGAACGGCGTTTTGCGACCGTCCAGGTTGATGAGCCGACTCCAGAAGATTCGTTGGCAATTCTGAAGGGCTTGCGGCCCCGCTATGAAGCTCACCACCACGCTAAGATTACTGACGACGCGCTTGAACAGGCCGTTAAACTTTCCGACCGTTATATTTCTGACCGTTTTCTGCCAGATAAGGCGATTGACTTAATGGATGAATCGGCGGCCATGGTGCGAATCAACGCAGAGGAAAATAAGCAGCACCAGCCGTCTTTGGTAGACCAAATTAATGAACTCCAGTCCCAAAAGGAAGACGCGATTGAGGAACAGGACTTTGATAAGGCCGCGGCTTTACGGGAAAAGGAGCTTGCTCTCCGTGCCAAGTTGAACCAGCAAGAACAGCGGGAAGACAGCCAGCAGGACAACGGCCAGCAGCATTACCGCCTCAAGGTCACCGGCGAAGATGTCGCCAAAATTGTTGCTGAATGGACTGGTGTCCCATTGACGCAGCTGAAGCGGAGTGAAAGTGACCGTTTGATTAACCTCGAAAAGGTCCTCCACAAACGGGTAATTGGCCAAGATGAGGCCGTTGATGCCGTTGCCAAGGCTATTCGCCGGGCCCGGAGCGGCTTGAAGAACCCTAATCGGCCAATTGGCTCCTTCATGTTCCTGGGGCCAACTGGGGTAGGAAAGACTGAATTAGCCAAAGCCCTTGCTGAGGCAATGTTTGGCTCTGAAGATAACATGATTCGGATTGACATGTCCGAGTACATGGAAAAGTACAGCACCAGTCGACTGATTGGGGCTGCCCCTGGTTACGTCGGTTACGACGAGGGTGGCCAGTTAACCGAGAAGGTTCGTCAGCACCCATATTCCGTTGTCCTGCTCGATGAAGCCGAGAAGGCGCATCCTGATGTCTTCAACCTCCTTCTTCAGGTTCTGGACGATGGTTACCTGACGGATTCAAAGGGCCGGCGGGTTGACTTCCGCAATACCATCATTATCATGACTTCTAACCTGGGGGCCACCCAGCTCCAGGACGAGAAGGAAGTCGGCTTTGGCGCCAAAGACATTAGTCAGGACTACAATGCGATGGCGGCCGCAATCCGCCAGCAGTTGAAGCTCCATTTCCGGCCAGAATTCTTGAACCGGATTGACGAGACGATTATCTTCCACTCCTTAAATAAGGATGAGTTACACCAGATCGTCAAATTAATGACCAACGAGCTTCGTGACCGGGTTGCAGAACAGGGGATCAAACTCCGGGTTACGCCCGCAGCGGTTGATTTAATTGCGACCGTTGGCTATGATCCCGAATACGGGGCCCGGCCACTGCGGCGGGCCATCCAGGAAAAGATTGAAGATGACCTTAGCACGGCGCTGATTGACGGCCAAATTGCTAGCGGTGACACTGTTACCGTGGGGGCACACCGGGGCCAGATTACGATCAAAGTTAAGGACAAGCAGTCCACTACTCCTAAATTAGTGAAAATTAGTCACTAGGGTATTGCCTAAAATCCTTTAATAACAGGGATTTTAGGCATTTTTTATTCAAAAAATAGTTGTCAGATGATAAATGTTGGTTCTATAATAGTTAGTAGCTAATTTGAGGAGGCAATTTGATGAAAAGGGCAGAGCAATTAGAAAAAACTCGTCAAGCAATTTTAAAAACAGCAACGAAGTTATTCTTGCAAAATGGTTTTGGGGAAACATCAACAAGGGATATTGCGAAGCAGATTGGGATTACCCAACCGGCACTTTACCACCACTTCAGCGATAAGGAAGTTTTATACCTGGATGTCATGACGAAATTATCAGGGAAAATTCGTCAGGAGATCAACAAGGTTATGCGCAAGCACAAGCTGACGCCGGAAGAACAACTCTTTGAAATTGTTCGGGTTCTGAAGAAGCACCACCCGCTGAGCATCTATGACCAATATAACCAGGCAATGCAGCTTCTTTCTAAGAGTGCCCAGCAAAAGCTGAACATGATTTTCACCATGGATTATCTGGAACCAATTGGGGATTACTTCAAGCAACCGGCAGTGAAACTCCGTCCCGACCTTTTGCCAAAGGAAGCTGCCGAATTGTTTCTTGCTAGTCTTTCCCCAATCTTTGGTACATATCAACGAATTGGTGGCCATTCCATTACGGCTGAGCAGCGAGATAAGTTAATTTTAGACTGCATTATTAATGGCTTAGCTAAGCGTTAATATTTTTAAACTAAATCATTGACAGGTGAATAAGCAATTAGTATACTAAGAGGGTATGTAATTGTGAGTTCATCTGGTCCTGGTGATCTATTGTCCATCGGGATCGGCAATAAAACCAAAGACAGTTTTTAAACTGTTTTTGGATTTTTTTTGCCCAAAAGTTTGATTTTGACCCAATTGTAATCAAAATGTAACATTTGAAATGAACCCACCCAACAAATTAGAGAGGTGAACAGTTTGGCCGGACATTTAGTAAAATACGGTAAACACCGTACCCGTCGTAGTTACTCCCGAATTAAGGGAGTTCTCGAGTTACCTAACCTGATTGAAATCCAAACCGATTCTTACAATTGGTTCATGGACAAGGGCCTTCGGGAAATGTTTGATGATATTATGCCAATTGACGATTTCCAAGGAAAGCTTTCCCTTGAATTCGTTGATTATCAACTTTTGGAACCTAAGTACACTGTCGATGAAGCACGTGAACACGATGCTAACTACTCAGCACCCCTGCACGTTACTTTGCGGTTAACCAACCATGAGACCGGCGAAATCAAGTCTCAAGACGTCTTCTTTGGTGACTTCCCACTGATGACTGACCAAGGGACCTTCATTATTAACGGTGCCGAACGGGTTATTGTTTCACAATTAGTTCGTTCTCCTGGTGTCTACTATAATGAAGAAACTGACAAAAATGGTCGGCCAAGCTACGGCGCTACCTTTATTCCAAACCGTGGTGCATGGCTGGAATACGAAACCGATGCCAAAAACGTTTCCTACGTCCGGATTGACCGGACCCGGAAGCTGCCAATGACCGAACTTGTTCGGGCCCTTGGCTTTGGCTCTGATGACGAAATTATTGATATGTTTGGTGGCGACAGTGAGACCCTGTCACTGACCCTGGATAAGGATGTCCACAAGAATGCTGAAGACTCACGGGTTGAAGAATCCTTGAAGGACATCTACGAACGTCTGCGTCCAGGTGAACCAAAGACGGCTGATTCTGCACGGAACTTGCTGACGGCCCGCTTCTTTGACCCAAAGCGTTATGACATGGCACCAGTTGGTCGTTACAAGACTAACAAGAAGTTAATGCTGAAGTACCGTCTGTTAGGGCAGACCCTTGCTGAAACACTAGCTGATCCTGATACTGGTGAAGTCTTAGCACAAAAGGGTGACACGGTCGATAAGGAAGTTCTCAAGAAGTTAGAACCTTACCTTGACCGTGACGACTTCAAGATGATTACCTACACGCCATCTGACGAAGCGGTGGTTACGGAACCCGTTAAGCTGCAAAAAATCTTAGTTTACTCTAAGACTGATCCAGACCGGGTTGTACCAATCATTGGTAATGGCCACATTCCGTTGGAATACAAGCACATTGAACCAGCAGATATCCTGGCTTCTCTGAACTACTTCTTCAATTTACAAGAAGGAATTGGGAGTACGGATGATATCGACCACTTGGGTAACCGGCGGATTCGTTCTGTGGGTGAACTGCTGCAAAACCAGTTCCGGATTGGGCTTGCCCGGATGGAACGGGTTGTTCGGGAACGGATGTCTATTCAAGACCCTGACACTGTTACTCCACAACAACTGATCAACATTCGTCCGGTGGTTGCATCAATCAAGGAATTCTTCGGTTCCTCCCAGCTTTCTCAATTCATGGACCAGACTAACCCGCTGGGTGAATTAACCCACAAACGTCGTCTGTCTGCCCTGGGACCTGGTGGTTTGACCCGTGACCGGGCTGGTTACGAAGTTCGTGATGTTCACTACACGCACTACGGCCGGATGTGCCCAATTGAAACGCCAGAAGGTCCTAACATCGGTCTGATCAACAGTCTTTCCTCATACGCTCGTGTTAACAAGTATGGCTTCATTGAAACACCATACCGTCGTGTATCCTGGAAGACGCACAAGGTTACCGATAAGATTGATTATCTGACTGCCGATGAAGAAGATAATTACGTTATTGCCCAGGCCAACTCGCCATTGAACGATGACGGTTCCTTCGTTGACGAACGGGTTATGGCTCGTGATAAGGATGAATACGTTGAAACCAATGTTGAAAACGTCGACTACATGGACGTTTCTCCTAAGCAAGTTGTTTCCGTCGCTTCCGCATGTATTCCATTCCTTGAAAACGATGACTCTAACCGTGCCCTGATGGGTGCCAACATGCAGCGGCAAGCTGTACCGTTGATTAACCCACACGCACCACTGGTAAGTACTGGTATCGACTACAAAGCAGCTCACGACTCTGGGGTGGCCCTGATTGCTAAGAAGCCTGGTACTGTTGAATACGTTGATGCTCGTGAGGTTCGTGTTCGTGAAGACGATGGTTCATTAGATACCTACAAGCTAATGAAGTTCCGTCGTTCTAACGGTGGTAAGAACTACAACCAACGGCCAATTGTCAAGGTCGGTGAACATGTGGATGCCGATGACGTGCTTGCTGATGGCCCATCAATGGAACAAGGGGAATTGGCCCTTGGTCAAAACCCACTGATTGCCTTCATGACTTGGCAAGGGTACAACTTCGAAGATGCCATTGCCATTAACGAACGGCTGGTTAAGGATGACGTTTACACATCCATTCACATTGAATCTTACGAATCCGAAGCGCGGGAAACCAAGCTGGGTCCTGAAGAAATGACGCGGGAAATTCCAAACGTCGGTGACGACGCTTTGAAGGACCTTGATGAAGACGGGATCGTTCGTGTTGGTGCCGAAGTTCATGATGGTGACATCCTAGTTGGTAAGGTTACTCCTAAGGGAATGACTGAACTGTCTGCTGAAGAACGGCTGCTGCACGCCATCTTTGGTGAAAAGTCCCGTGAAGTTCGTGACACTTCACTCCGTGTCCCTCACGGTGGTGGCGGAATTATCCAAGACGTCAAGATCTTTACCCGTGAAAACGGGGATGAACTGTCACCAGGTGTTAACACCATGGTCCGGGTCTACATTGCCCAAAAGCGGAAAATCCAGGTTGGTGACAAGATGTCTGGTCGTCATGGTAACAAGGGGACGGTTTCTATTGTTATCCCTGAAGAAGATATGCCGTACATGCCAGACGGAACGCCAATTGACATCATGCTTAGTCCAATGGGTGTGCCAAGTCGTATGAACATTGGGCAGCTGCTTGAACTACACTTAGGGATGGCTGCTAAGCGCTTAGGTATCCACATGGCAACACCAGTATTTGATGGGGCTACCGACAAGGATGTTTGGGATGCCGTTCGTGAAGCTGGTTTCCCAGAAGATGGGAAGACAATCCTTTATGATGGTCGGACTGGTGAACCATTTGAAAACCGGATTGCTGTTGGTTCCATGCACTACCTGAAGCTGGCCCACATGGTTGATGATAAGATTCATGCCCGGTCAACTGGTCCTTACTCACTGGTTACCCAGCAACCACTGGGTGGTAAAGCACAGTTCGGTGGTCAGCGGTTCGGTGAAATGGAAGTTTGGGCTCTTGAAGCTTACGGTGCTGCCTACACCCTTCAAGAAATCCTGACTTACAAGTCTGATGATACCGTTGGTCGTGTCCGGACTTACGATGCCATCATCAATGGTGAATCAATTCCAAAGCCGGGTGTTCCAGAATCATTCCGTGTTCTGGTTAAGGAATTACAAGCCCTTGGTTTGGACATGAAGGTTCTTGACGGTAATAATAAGGAAATTCAACTGAAGAACATGGATGAAGATGACTCTGAAGTTGTTAGTGTTGATGCATTGGCTAAGTACGCTGAGCAACACAACGCCGATAACAAGGACAAGAAGACGACCCACAAGGCTTCTTCAACATCCACTTCGACTGAAGATAAGACCAAACAAGATTAATTTATAGTTCTTCGCTCATATATTACGAAATAAGGAGGAACATCCTTTGATTGATGTCAATAAATTTGAAAGCATGCAGATCGGTCTGGCATCACCAGATAAGATCCGTAGTTGGTCATACGGTGAAGTAAAGAAGCCGGAAACCATCAACTACCGGACCCTGAAGCCAGAAAAGCAAGGTCTGTTTGACGAACGAATCTTTGGCCCAACTAAGGACTACGAGTGTGCTTGTGGTAAGTACAAGCGGGTTCGTTACAAAGGTCGGGTTTGTGACCGTTGTGGGGTTGAAGTTACCAGCTCAAAGGTTCGTCGTGAACGGATGGGCCATATTGAGTTAGCGGCTCCCGTATCACACATTTGGTACTTCAAGGGGATTCCAAGTCGGATGGGCTTGGTCCTGGACATGAGTCCTCGTTCCCTAGAAGAAGTCATCTACTTTGCTTCCTACGTTGTTCTTGATCCTGGTGACACTCCACTGGAGAAGAAGCAACTGCTTTCTGAAGCTGAATACCGTGATAAGAAGGCTGAATTTGGTGACCGCTTCACTGCTGAAATGGGTGCGGCAGCCATCAAGAAGTTGCTTGCTGACGTGGACCTGGACAAGGAAGCAACCGAATTAAAGGAAGAATTAAAGGAAGCCACTGGTCAAAAGCGGACCCGGGCAATTCGGCGGTTGGACATCCTGGAAGCCTTCATCAAGTCTGGTAATAAGCCAGAATGGATGGTTCTAGACGTTATCCCAGTAATGCCACCTGACTTACGGCCAATGGTTCAACTGGAAGGTGGCCGCTTTGCTACCTCTGACTTGAACGACCTGTACCGGCGGGTTATCAACCGGAATAACCGGTTGAAGCGCCTGTTGAAGCTACAAGCACCAGGAATTATCGTTCAAAACGAAAAGCGGATGCTGCAAGAAGCCGTTGATGCACTGATCGATAACGGCCGTCGTGGTCGTCCGGTAGCCGGTCCTGGTAACCGTCCACTGAAATCTCTGTCACACCTGCTGAAGGGTAAGCAAGGGCGGTTCCGTCAAAACCTGCTTGGTAAGCGGGTTGACTACTCCGGTCGTTCCGTTATCGATGTTGGTCCATCCCTGAAGATGAACCAAATGGGGCTGCCAGTTCCAATGGCCCTGGAACTGTTCAAGCCATTTATCATGCACGAACTGGTTAAGCGGGGGCTTTCTGCCAACGTTAAGGCCGCTAAGCGGAAGATTGACCGTCGTGATGACGATGTCTTTGATGTATTGGAAGACGTTATCAAGGAACACCCTGTTCTATTGAACCGGGCACCTACCTTGCACCGGTTAGGGATTCAGGCCTTTGAACCAATCCTGGTTTCCGGTAAGTCCATGCGGTTACACCCACTGGTATGTACCGCCTACAACGCCGACTTTGATGGTGACCAGATGGCCATCCACGTTCCATTGTCCGATGAAGCGCAAGCGGAAGCACGACTGCTGATGCTGGCCGCTCACCACATTTTGAGTCCTCGTGACGGGGAACCAATTGTTTCACCATCACAGGATATGGTTATCGGTAACTACTACATGACCACTGAAGATAAGGGTCGTGAAGGAGAAGGGATGATCTTCAAGGACACCGATGAAGCTGAAATGGCTTACAAAAATGGCTATGTTTCATTGCAAACCCGGGTTGGGGTTCAAGTATCCTCCTTCCCAGATAAGCCGTTCACCGATGAACAACGGGGCCGGATCATGGTAACTTCCGTTGGTAAACTCCTCTTCAACCGGATCATGCCAAAGGACTTTGCCTACATTAACGAACCAACCGACGCTAACATTCATGAAGGGGTTGACGACAAGTTCTTCCTGGAACCTGGCCAAGACATTCACGAATACTTAGAAAACGCCCCACTGGTTCCACCATTCAAGAAGGGCTTCCTGTCCGATCTGATTGCTGAAGTTTACAAGCAGTACAAGGTTACTAAGACTTCTCAATTCCTGGACCGGATTAAGGACCTTGGTTACTACGAATCCACAATCTCCGGTTTAACAACGGCGATGTCCGATATTCATGACCTGCCTGAAAAGCCCGAAATTATCAAGAAGGCCCGTAAGCAAGTGGCCCTGATTACCAAGCAATTCCGTCGTGGTCTGATTACGGATGACGAACGGTACGAACGAGTTATCGGTGCTTGGAACGACGCTAAGGATGAAGTGCAAAACAAGCTGATTGAGCACATGGACATCCACAACCCAATCAACATGATGTCTGACTCCGGTGCGCGTGGTAACATTTCTAACTTTACCCAGCTAGCCGGGATGCGTGGTTTGATGGCCTCACCAAACGGTAAGATCATGGAACTGCCGGTTCTGTCAAACTTCTACGAAGGGCTGTCCGTTCTGGAAATGTTCCTTTCCTCACACGGTGCTCGTAAAGGGATGACTGATACCGCCTTGAAGACCGCCAACTCAGGTTACCTGACCCGGCGGCTGGTTGATGTTGCCCAAGATGTGGTTGTTCGTGAAAAGGACTGTGGTACTGACCGTGGCCTGGAAGTTACCGCCATTACTAACGGGAATGAAATGATCGAACCACTGTATGACCGGATTATGGGTCGTTACACGATGAAGTCCGTCTTTGATCCAAAGACTGGTGAAAAGATTGTTGGCAAGAACGTGCTGATTGACGAAGACATGGCCCAAAAGATTGTTGATGCCGGTGTTAAGAAGGTTACCATCCGTTCCGCCTTCACTTGCAACACTGAACACGGTGTTTGTGAACGGTGCTATGGTCGGAACGCCGCTACGGGTGACCGAGTAGAAGCCGGTGAAGCTGTTGGGACCGTTGCCGCTCAATCAATTGGTGAACCTGGTACCCAGCTGACCTTGCGGAACTTCCACACTGGTGGTGTTGCTGGTAACGACGATATCACCCAAGGTCTTCCTCGTGTGCAAGAAATTGTGGAAGCACGTAACCCTAAAGGGCGGGCAACCATCACCGAGGTTACTGGTGAGGTTGTTTCAATCGAAGAAAACCCGGCAGAACGGACTAAAGACGTTACTGTGAAGAGCGAAACTGACACGCGAACTTATACCCTGCCAATCACGGCACGGATGCGGGTTTCAGAAGGTGACTTTATCCACCGGGGAACCGCACTGAACGAAGGGTCAATTGATCCTAAGGAATTAATCCAGGTTCGGGACGTTCTTTCAACGGAAACTTACCTGTTGGCCCAAGTTCAGGGTGTTTACCGGATGCAGGGTATCGACCTGCTGGATAAGCACGTTGAAATCATGATTCGTCAGATGATGCGGAAGGTCCGGGTCATGGATCCAGGTGATACTGACCTTCTTCCTGGTCAACTGATGGATATTGGTCAATTCCGTGAGGCTAACAAGCCAACGCTTTATGCTGGTGGTATTCCAGCGACGGCCCGGCCAGTTATCCTTGGGATTACCAAGGCCGCTCTGGAAACTAACAGTTTCTTGTCGGCAGCTTCATTCCAGGAAACCACTCGTGTATTGACCGATGCTGCTATCCGCGGTAAGAATGACCCACTTGTTGGTTTGAAGGAAAATGTTATCATTGGTAAGATTATTCCAGCTGGTACTGGGATGAGTACTTACCGGCACATTAAGCCGAAGGAAGTTAGTGTTGCTGCATACTCCATCAAGGATTTAGAAGCCAAGATGAAGGAAGAAGACAAGCAAAACTAGTTCTGTAAAATTGATAAAAAGGGTTATGGCATTTGTCATGGCCCTTTTTTATTACGATGAAGAGGGGGAGTAAGGTGGCAAAAAAATATAAAGTTGAGATACCGGCGGCGGCCTTAAAAGAGACCGACTTTGATCCGGGGGATGACCTTTCCTTAAGCGTTAGTCATAAGCAGTTTGTTATCCGGTCAGCAAAGGTGACTGACCTGATACCGCAAATCAACATTGGCTTCTATACGGTACCAGCCCTGTTAATGATGGTTATTTTCTTTGTGTATAGCCGGAGTTTGGGCGTTAACCAGGTGGCCCTAACTGGAGAAGATTATTCGATTGCGAACGCGGGGACCTTGCTGGGAACAATCAGTGGGATTGTGATCTTTGTCATTGCGGCAATTTGGACGAAAGTTAACCAAACGGGGCCCACTAAAGAATTGTATTGGCGAAACCTACCGACGATTGTAATTGCTTGTGGACTGATTCTGGCTTTTTCCTTTTCGGCGGCCTTCTGGTTGCTCGGTCGCCTGTTTATGGATGCTAGCTTCGACATCTACACGTCAACTGTAATGATCTTCATGATCCTGGCGGTTGTTAACTATGTAATGATTAACTTAGCCATGACACTAACCACTAGTATTATCACCAACCTGCTGACCATCATGATTATTGGCGGAATGCTGTTTGCAATGCTGACCAACTCAAGCCGGGACTGGTGGAAGCACAACTTTAGCTTCTTGGGAACAGCAGAGGATTCTGCTAATTTTCAGTTCAACGTAACCTTGATTTTCTCTGGGGCGTTGATGTTGACCCTGGTGGACTACCTGTTTGTTAACCTTCAAAAGAACTTTAAGGGACGGCGGATTCTGATTTTGCGTTGGCTTCTCTATGCACTTTCCGCGTGCATCGCCTCGATTGGCCTCTTTCCGAATGACCCGCAGTTTCACATTCTCCATGACCGGATCTCGATGTGGCTGGTTTACATCATCCTAATCCTCATCGTTGCCCTCCGGTGGATTCTGCCGCGGGTTACCAAGCAGTTCTTAACCCTGTCCTATACGTTAGGTGTGGTAATGGGCGTGGAGTACATCGTTTTTAAACTGACTGATTACCTATCATTAACGGCGTTTGAGCTTTTGGAATTTGGCCTAGCCTTTTCTTGGCTGCTTTTGTTACTTCAGAACATTGAAAATCTGGCCAATTTTGGTCACAACCTTTTTATCGTAACGGTTAAGGACGATTCAAAGAAATAAATGACGGGAATAAGACAGAACTAGCTTGCTAGTTCGTTTTTCAAAGTGAAATAGGCCTAACCCCCGTCGACGCGAAGTAAGTTTTTAGAAGGGATCGGCTTTAGTGTTCGGAAAATCCGAATACTAGAGCCCCTTTTTTATATAATTTCATTTTTAAGTAGAATCAGAACCATCGCGAGGGCGGCAGCCAGTCCAGGTATAAAGGGAATCTTTTCTTTAATTGGCATTCGCAGGGTGAGTAAGAGCGTGAAAAAGGACCCAAGCATGATGACGTAAAGGGTGGGGTACCAACCAATAGTGAAAGTTACGACCAGGAGAAATTCGCCGTCTCCAATTCCTAGATAACTAGTCAGACAACAGCAAGCTAGAAACAGGAGTAGCAGAGCCGATGCAATCATATTTTCCCATGTCCAGTTCTGGTGATGGGTACAAAAGAAAAGGGGAAACAGACCCAGTAGGCCAACGGGGTAGATAAACTGATAAAAGAAATCGTTGCTAGCTAAGCCGACGAGGGTAGTAATCACTATAAAAAAAGCAGCTGAATCACCAAGGCCGGGGCCACAGAGTAAAGCGGCCGCGGTACCCGCCAGCAGTTCGCTGAGGGGGAAAAAGACGGGAATCGGCTGACGACAATAATGACAGTGACCACCTTGAATGAGGTAACCAAGGATGGGAATGAGCTGCCACCATCTCAGGCGGATATGGCAGGCGTCACAATAGGATCGTGGAGGAGCCCAGGGGCACTGCTGGCTGCCAATCCGTTGACCACAAAGGGCGGCAAACGAGGCGAGAACGGTTCCGATAAGAAAATAGTAGCTGGTGAAAAACAAAATAAGCACCTCCCTACCTATAAAGAACGGGAAAAAGGCCCAATTAACCTAAAATAACTATCCGCCGTTCATTGACATTCTATTTTGGTCGTGATACTCTATTTAAGGTGCTTTTTAGCAACGAGTGTCTGTCGTTGGGCAGACGAATGCGTCAACGAAGGCACACTAATCTAATATTCATCCAGCATTTTTTTTATTCATTAAAAAGAACCACCTGGATGTGTGGACTTAAATTAAGGAAGGGGAAAAATTATGCCAACCATTAACCAATTGGTACGTAAAGGCCGGAAGAGCCACAAGGGCAAGTCAAAGTCACCAGCTCTTGGTTATGTTTACAACACTTTCAAGAAAGAAGAAGTTAAGACACCTTCTCCACAAAAGCGTGGGGTTGCTACCCGTGTCGGGACGATGACTCCTAAGAAGCCAAACTCAGCTCTGCGGAAGTACGCTCGTGTACGTCTTTCCAACCTGATTGAAGTTACTGCTTACATTCCAGGTATCGGTCACAACCTCCAAGAACACTCCGTTGTTTTAATTCGTGGTGGTCGTGTTAAGGACTTACCAGGGGTTCGTTACCACATCATCCGTGGTACACTCGATACCGCTGGTGTTGAAGGCCGGATGCAATCACGGTCCAAGTACGGTGCCAAGAAGCCGAAGAAGAAGTAATTTATAAGGAGGAGTTAAGTAATGCCACGTAAAGGACATGTACAAAAGCGTGAAATCTTACCAGATCCAATGTACAACTCAAAGCTGGTTACCAGCCTGATTGACCACTTGATGATTGATGGTAAGCGCGGAACTGCTACAAAGATTTTGTACGCAGCTTTTGATCAAATTAAGGAAGAAACTGGCAATGATCCAGTTGAAGTATTCCAACAGGCGATGGACAACGTTATGCCGGTACTGGAAGTCAAGGCACGGCGTGTTGGTGGTTCTAACTACCAAGTTCCAATCGAAGTTCGTCCAGAACGGCGGACTACTTTAGGCCTTCGTTGGATTGTTCAATACGCACGTTTGCGTGGGGAACACACCATGGTTGAACGTCTGGCACGTGAAATCATTGATGCTTCTAACAACACAGGTGCTTCAGTTAAGAAGCGTGAAGATACGCACCGGATGGCAGAAGCCAACCGTGCATTCGCACACTACCGCTGGTAATCACTGTCAATTGAGACCAGTCGCTTAACTGGTCGAAAAAGGGGTGACGTGGTTGATTAATAACCGTCATCCCTTTTTCTAAAAATGACGAAATTATTCATAATAACCATATTTTGGAAGGAGATACACTCTTAAGATGGCTAATAAACGTGAATACCCACTCGCTAAGACTCGTAACATTGGTATCATGGCCCACATCGATGCCGGTAAGACGACTGCTACTGAGCGGATTCTTTACTACACTGGTAAGATTCACAAGATTGGTGAAACTCACGATGGTGCTTCACAAATGGACTGGATGGATGAAGAAAAGGAACGTGGTATCACTATCACTTCCGCTGCCACCACGGCCGTTTGGAAGGATCACCGGATTAACATTATTGATACCCCAGGACACGTGGACTTCACTGTCGAAGTTGAACGTGCATTGCGGGTGCTTGATGGTGCCGTAACGGTTCTTGATGCCCAAGCCGGTGTTGAACCACAGACTGAAACTGTTTGGCGTCAAGCTGACCAATTCAACGTTCCCCGGATTGTTTTTGCTAACAAGATGGACAAGGTGGGTGCTAACTTTGACTACTCCGTTCAAACGATCAAGGACCGTCTGAACGTTACCCCACTGCCAATCCAAATGCCAATTGGTGCCGAAGACTCCTTCGTTGGGGTAATTGACCTGGTTAAGATGGTTGCTTACGTTTACGATGAAGATAAACTTGGTACTCACTGGGATACTGATGATATTCCGGATGACATGAAGGATGAAGCTCAAAAGCGTCACGAAGCCATGATTGAAACCCTGGCCGACATTGACGACAACATCATGGAAAAGTACCTTGAAGGTGAAGATATTTCCGTTGATGAAATCAAGGCTGCTATCCGTAAGGGGACTCTGGAAGAAAAGCTCTTCCCTGTACTGGCTGGTTCAGCTTACAAGGATAAGGGTATCCAGATGATGCTTGATGCCGTTATCGACTACCTGCCATCACCACTGGATGTTAAGCCCTTCGTTGCTCACGATGCTGATGGTAATGAAGTTGAATTAACTGCTGGTGACGACAAGCCATTCGCTGCTTTGGCATTTAAGATTGCTACCGACCCATTCGTTGGTCGTCTAACTTTCTTACGGGTTTACACTGGTTCTCTGCAATCTGGTTCCTACGTTCTGAACGCTACGAAGGACAAGCGTGAGCGGATTGGTCGTTTGCTGCAAATGCACTCTAACCAACAACACGAAATCCCAGAAGTATTCTCTGGTGATATTGCTGCTGCTATCGGTCTGAAGAACACCACTACCGGTGACTCTTTGACCGATTCTGACCACCCACTGCAACTTGAATCCATGGACTTCCCTGACCCAGTTATCCAAGTTTCTGTTGAACCTAAGTCCAAGGCTGACCAAGATAAGATGGACAAGGGTCTGCAAAAGCTGGCTGAAGAAGACCCAACGTTCAAGGCTGAAACTAACCCTGAAACTGGTGAAACTCTGATTGCCGGAATGGGTGAACTTCATCTAGACATCATTGTTGAACGTCTGCGTCGTGAATTCCACGCTGAAGTTAAGGTTGGTAAGCCACAAGTATCCTACCGTGAAGCATTTACTAAGCAAGCGAGTGCCCAAGGTAAGTTCGTTCGTCAATCTGGTGGTAAAGGTCAATACGGTGATGTATGGATCGAATTCACACCACTTGAAGAAGGTAAGGGCTTCGAATTCGAAGATGCCATTGTCGGTGGGGTTGTTCCGCGTGAATTTATCCCTGCTGTTGAACAAGGATTGAAGGAAGCTATGCAAAACGGTGTTCTTGCGGGCTACCCACTTGTTGACATGCACGCTAAGCTCTACGATGGTAGTTACCACGAAGTCGACTCTAGTGAAGCGGCCTTCAAGGTTGCCGCATCCCTCGCTTTGAAGAATGCTGCTAAGAAGGCGGACCCAGTCATCCTTGAACCAATCATGAAGGTTGATATCGTTGTCCCAGAAGACAACATGGGTGATGTTATGGGTCAAGTTACTGCTCGTCGTGGAACGATCGATGGGATGGAAGAACGTGGTAACGCTCAACTGATTCACTCATTTGTTCCACTGTCTGAAATGTTTGGTTACGCTACCGCCTTGCGTTCTGCTACGCAAGGTCGTGGTACCTTCACGATGACTTTCGATCACTACTCAGCTGTTCCTAAGTCTATCCAAGAAGACATCATCAAGAAGAATGGTAACAACAACTAATTTTTAATGAATTACCAAAAGGATAGCAATTGCTGATGCTTTTGGTAGATTAAGGGGATTCAGTATCCGTTTTTGTCCGGATACTGAGTCCCCTTTTTTGTTTGGGTTTCCTAATATGTCCTAAGTTAAACGCTTTAACAAACTTTTCAATTCTTTACACGCAATATAGTTCGTGTTATCCTATGAAATATATTAAAGTAATGAGGAGTAATTAGGAAATGGAAGAAAAAGCACAACTAATGGTTGGCCCAGATGATAAAATCTCACTTACCGAGGCGACCCTGTTGGGTTTGCAACATGTATTAGCAATGGATGTGTATGTGCCACCGATTATTTTGGCGGGGATGCTCGCCATGGGCGCGGCCGATTCAACCGGTCTCCTGCAAGCAACTTTCTTAGCTGCGGGGATTGGGACCATCCTACAAACGGGAATTTTTATGAAGATGCCGGTTTCCCAAGGGCCCTCTTTCGTTCCCCTGAGTGCTGCGGCGGGTGTTGTCCTTGCTAGTGGTGGTTTAAAGGGAAGTGGGATGGCCACTTTGTTAGGTTCATTAGTTGTTGGTGCCCTCCTGCTAATTATTCTTGGCTTAAGTGGTGTTTTTCAAAAGATCATTAACTATCTTGTGCCAGCAGTAGTGGGTGGAACAATTATTACCTGTGTTGGTCTCTCGCTAATTCCATCGGCCCTCAATGATAACATCTTTGAAGCTCAGGGAAATGTTTACCAGAACATGGAACTAGCAACAGTAACAGCAGTAACTTTATTAATTTGCGTAGGGATTAGTATTCGCTTTCCCCGCGTACAGAAGCTGTTTAAGGCCGGCTCAATCGTCATTGCCCTGTTGGTCGGAACGGCAATGAGCGCTAGCATGGGACGCTTTAATTGGCATTCCGTTGCCGTGTCCCCGTGGTTTAGCTTACCTCAACGAACAATGTTACACTGGGGAATCCATTTCAATATGACCGCGATTTTCACCTTCATTATTATCTACGCCATCCTGACCACGGAAACCACGGGAACATGGTTTGCAATGGGCGCGGTAACGAACCACAAAATTACTAAGAGACAGTGGAATCACGGGATTGTCGGCGAAGGGCTTAGTTGCTTGATTGCGGCTTTTAGTGGGACCACGCCAGTTACTGGCTACTCAACAAATGCGGGGATTATCTCAATTACTGGGGTTGCCAGTAAACGGGCTTTCATTTCTGCCGGGTGCTGGTTTATTGTACTGGGCTTCTTTACAAAATTATCCGCATTTTTGGCGGCAATTCCGGCACCGGTGATTGGTGGTGTCTTTGCAATTATCACGGTTACCATCATGTTAAACGGGTTAAACGTTATCCGGAATTTGCAGACCGGTGAAAGTGATATTTACGTTATTGGTCTGCCAATAATTCTAACAATTGCGCTGGTCTTGCTACCGAAACATGTCCTTAATGCATCTCCCCAGATGCTTCAGTACTTACTCGGTTCACCAATTGCTATTGCGGCAATTACCGCCATTATCCTAAACATTTTGATGCCACGTCGGCAGCATTTATAATCCTACCAAGAACCAACCAAGCAGATTACTATAAATGATTTCGCCAAGGGACGGGGAAACTTCGCTTTTTCCCGGTCCTTTTTACTTTTAAAATATTTGATGGAAGTTAACTAGGGTCCGTCTGAAAACTTTATTTCAGGCGAATCAGAATCGCCGCCAAGTA
>NZ_AZGM01000077.1 GCF_001435935.1 Limosilactobacillus panis DSM 6035 | reverse complement strand
TCCAAAAGCCCTGAACCACAATGATTTCATTGCAATTCAGGGCTTTCAAGTTTCAGCTTCATAACCACGTTGAACTTGTTCGGTATGCTGTCCACCACCATCTAATTGACTTTTAAAGGAGGAATTGACAATGGCAACCAACCTTAGTCGAACTGATGAGTTACGCGGGTTACTCAGTGATATCGCTCGCAAGCAGTTCAAAAGCAGCAGGCAGATCAATCCGCAATCAAACCTCTTTCTGACGGCTCAATATGCGGTCGAAAAGGGCTACATTGAAGACGCAAAATTGGATACCTCCTTCAGTGCTAGTCTTGCGGAAATCAACCTCACCCAGGCAACATTGACGGCCGCTGGCGAACGTAAGCTGGCACTACTCGTAAATCATAATACAAAGGACTAGTTTTAAATGAATGCTGAAGAAAAATTAAACCGCGAATATGACAACCGGGCCATCTATACCTCTGGTTTTTATGCCTCTCCAGAAAGTGATTTAACCAACCGTCAACGCCTGTTTGACGCTCTTAAAGCACTGAAGACCAATCAGGAAGCAACCACGCCGTTTTCCCTTCAAATAATGGCAACTAACAGTGAGATCAACGTGATGCCACTGGGGCTGTTGAACCTAGACGACTTAAGAGATTACGAAAACAAGCAGCGACGGGAATACGGGCTCAATTATCAAGACAAGGGAACCCCCCTTATCGTTCAGTACGCACCCCATGTTGAAGGCCAGCCGGTCCAAAAGAAAATGGTGGGGACGGTTGAAGAGCTCTTCAAACATTTCAATGACCAAATTGAGAAGGTTTGGCAGGTGGTTCATGACTTTCTGCAAAAGAACTTTGCCGTATTAACAGCAGTTGAGCAGGACCTTATCCAGGACCACAAGGATGTTGAAAAGGAGTACTCGGCAACATTCTCAAAGATGACAGCTGACCAACGAGAAAAAAAGCTCGGTTTCTCACTAGCCGATAATGAGGTTGCTCAGTTTAGTAACTACATGGCAGATATGCATGAAGTTCAGGCAATCGTTCTCTCCGCAGCAGCATTCAGTAACCATGAGCTGCTGGGGGATAATAGTTTTAACGAAATGATGGCGGATAATGTCCGGCGGAGTACCATCTTCTGGGTATTAGATAATACCTTTTATGAGATCTTCTATTACTTTCTGTTTAGTTACCAAGGACAACATCCCAAGCTTGCTAAGTACCTGAACCACCAGCGAAAGACTTTGATTGTTAATATGCGTAACGACGCCTTTGACCGCGCCCAGAAGTTAACCGAACAGCCCCAACTCAAGGTTGACTTTAATAAATACTTCACTGATACCTTTATCCCGGTTGCTGAGCAACTGACAGCGGAAATCCACAAGTTCCGGGGTCAACCAGATGACTAGTTTTAAGGTTGATGAACGCTTTATGACGGGATTAGCGCCCCTCTTGCGACAAATGCCACCACTGGTTACTAACCAGCTTGATCTTCAACTTGGTCAGTCCCAGCGTGAATTCCGGCTTGCCCTCTTCCAGTCGTTTAGTCGGCTTAACCAGCAGGAGTTGACAGTCGACCAGGTCAATGCGGCCCAACTGGCTGAGCTACTGGCGTTGGCAGCCGAAATTAACCTGTCATCTTTTCAACCGGCAAAGCTCACGCCAGGCGCGATGGCGGTCCAGAAAGGAAATTCATATGTTGCCAGCTACCTCATCGCCCAGTTTGTTAATCGCCTTGCCAAGGTTGGTACCCCACCGCAGATGATTGAGGAGCTAACGGTCGATGGCGGTGACTTTATCCTAGCCCAGCTGCAACGCCTCCGTTTTAACTTTAACCAGCGTTTCAAGATTTCCGACTACCTGGCTGACGCCAAGGCCCGGCCAGGAATGTTAGCATCGATTACCGCCAGGGAAGCAACCGCTCTTACTAAAAATGACGGTACAGTTATCCAGCTCAGTGGTCAGATTGGTCAAAATCTCGGGACGATTGAGGCAATCAAGGACGAATTGGCACAGGTTGAAAAGAGCAGTGACTATTTCACTTCCATGGTCACTGCTGGCCAGTATCCACTACCCCTCCTCTTTGCCATTCAAAACCATCCAACATGGTTTAACGACTTCTTTGGTCAGGCTCATCGACCACCGCAGGCCCGGTTTGATGATGCGTACCAAATGACACTCGCCCACCTGACCGATGCCAAAGGAATCGTGACCGACCTCACCAGTCAGGTCCAGTTAGATATCAATGTTCTCCCTGTCGAACTTCAATCCCCACTTAACCAACTTATCAATGAGCTATAGACAGAAAGGGGTTGTGACAAAAAGCCTCTGAATCAGAAGCTCCATTCGGAATTTAACAAA
>NZ_AZGM01000076.1 GCF_001435935.1 Limosilactobacillus panis DSM 6035 | reverse complement strand
GTACGGTGGTGTGAGAGGTCGGTAATTGAACTAATCAATTACCTCCTACTCGATTGGTCAAATTTATAATGATAAATATTTAATTATCTGCCGATGAATTGCGGTATTTGTGAAATTCACGTAATATTTATTATGCTTATTCGTAACAAGCTTATTTGATTTATACGTATAAATATTTTACAATGAAGTTGTTCAATAAATTTGTAGGGGGAGGCAATTCCTGTGGATAAAAGCAAAATTAAAGCAAAAATTGAAAGCGCCAACACTGCGCTCGGTATTGAGCTCGGCTCGACGCGGATTAAGGCGGTCTTGGTAACGGACGACTACCAGGTCGTTGCTTCTGGAGACTTTGTTTGGGAAAACGAACTCCGGAACAATATCTGGACCTACCCACTTGAGAAGGTATGGAAGGGAATCCAGACCAGTTACGCTAACATGGCGGCCAGTGTCAACGAACAGTATGGTGTCCGCCTGACCAAAATTGGTTCGATCGGGATCAGTGCGATGATGCACGGTTACATGCCCTTCGATAAGGACGGTAATTTGTTAGTACCATTCCGGACCTGGCGGAACAACATTACTGGTGAGGCCGCTGAAAAGCTGACGGAACTGTTTGACTTCAACATTCCGGAACGGTGGAGTGTGGCCCACCTTTACCAAGCAATTCTTAACAAGGAAGACCACGTTAAGGACATCGACTTCATCACGACTTTAGACGGCTACGTTTCCTGGAAGTTATCCGGAAACAAGAACACCGGGATTGGCGACGCCTCCGGGATGTTCCCAATCGATGAGGAGACGAAGACCTATGATGAGAAGATGCTTGAACAGTTTGCTGGCCTGCCGGAAGTGGCCAAGTTTGACTGGGACATCAAGGACATCCTGCCAGAGGTTCTGCTGGCTGGTCACCCAGCTGGTAAATTAACTGCCGAGGGTGCCAAGCTGTTGGACCCTAGTTCCCAGCTGCAAGCGGGTTCTTTGATTGCCCCATCGGAAGGTGATGCCGGGACAGGGATGGTTGCTACCAACGCCGTACGAAAGCGGACCGGGAATATTTCTGCCGGAACGTCTGCCTTTTCGATGGTGGTTCTTGACCAAAAACTAAATAAGGTTCACCGCGACATCGACATGGTTACGACGCCCGACGGTGCACCGGTAGCAATGGTTCACACCAACAACTGCTCCTCCGATATCAATGCTTGGGCCAGCGTCTTCAACCAGTTCGCTAAGGTTCTGGGAATCAACCTGTCACCGAACGAACTATACGAGAAGCTCTTTGACTCCTCCTTACAGGGGGACCAGGACGCTGGTGGCCTGGTTAACTTTAGCTACCTTTCCGGTGAAAACATTACGAAGGTTCAGGACGGGCGGCCAATGATGGTTCGCAAGCCGGACAGTCACTTCACCCTGGCCAACATCTTTAAGGTTCAACTCTACTCCGCCTTTGCCCAACTGAAGATTGGGATGGATATCCTTCTGCGGGAAGAACACATCCGGACCGACGTGCTGATTGCCCAAGGTGGCCTCTTCAAGACACCAGTCGTTGCTCAACAAGCCCTCGCCGATGCCTTGAATACGCCGATTACCTTAATGAGTAATGCCGGTGAAGGTGGTCCATGGGGGATGGCCGTCCTGGCCCTCTACGCCAGTGATACTAAGGGTAAGAACTTGGCTGACTACCTAGACGACGAGGTCTTTGTTGACGCCGAAAGCTCAACCCTCTTCCCAGAGCCAGAGAGTGTTCAAGGCTATGAGAAGTTTATCGATAACTACAAGGAAGCATTGCCAGCCGAAATCGAAGCCGGTAAGAACATGAAATTAAACTAAAAGGAGAAGAATAATGCTCGAAGAATTAAAGAAGGAAGTATACGACGCCAACATGAAACTGCCTAAGTTAGGCCTGGTTACCTTTACTTGGGGGAATGTCTCCGGAATTGACCGCGATAAGGGACTCTTTGTCATCAAGCCATCTGGTGTTCCATATGAAGAAATGAAGCCGGCAGATATGGTAGTTGTTAACCTCAAGGGCGAGGTCGTTGAAGGGGACCTGAACCCGTCCAGTGACACCCCAACTCATACCTACCTGTACAACCACTTCCCAAAGATTGGTGGAATTGTCCACACCCACTCCCCATGGGCCGTTTCCTTTGCCGCTGCCCACATGGATATTCCGGCCATGAACACCACCCATGCCGACACCTTCTACACCGATGTGCCGGCTGCCGATGCCCTGACCAAGGAAGAAATTGAAGAAGACTACGAAGGCAACACCGGGAAGGTAATTGTCCGCAGCTTTAAGGAGCGGGGTTTAGACTATGAAGCAACCCCAGCAGCCCTCGTTATGCAGCACGGTCCATTTGCCTGGGGACCAACTCCGGACAAGGCGGTTTACAATGCTAAGGTTCTGGAAGTCGTTGCCGAGGAAGACTACCACACTTTGCAATTGACCCGGGCAGATAACCACCTGCCACAATACCTGTTGGATAAGCACTATTACCGGAAGCACGGGAAGAATGCTTACTATGGCCAAAATAACGCCCACAGTAAAGACCATGCCAAACGCGAAAACTAATTTAAATTAAAAAGCTAATGCGCCCCGGACGGTTAACTGCCGACAATTATTAGACCAATGGTTGTCCGTAGTTTGTTTGGGGCGCGCTTTTTTTGCTGATTACTGTATAATAGTCGCATAACAGGGAGGGGACAGAATGGCAACCAAGTATGAGACCGTAAAGGAGAAAATTCGACAGAAAATTAATTCAGGGCACTACGAAAAGGGTACCCAACTGCCGACAGAATCAGCCTTGATGGCGGAGTATAATGTCAGCCGCTACACCATCCGGCGGGCGATGGGTGAACTAGAGAACGAACACTACATTTACCGGATCCAAGGTGGGGGAATGTACGTCGACGACTGGCAGGCGACACCGGATAAGCCAGTGAATCGCAAAGTCATTGGGGTCGTGACCACTCATTTAGCGGACTACATTTTCCCGAGCATTATTAGTGGGATTGACCGAGTAATCTCGAGTCATGGTTATTCGGTCCTGTTAAGCAACACCCACAACGACCAACAGCAGGAGCGAGTTAGCCTACAAAGAATGCTTAATAGCAAGGTTGATGGGCTAATCTTGGAACCAACCCAAAGTGCCCGGCCTAACCCCAATCAGGACCTCTACCAACAAATTGAGGACTCTCACATTCCAGCAATCTTTATCAATGCCCACTATGATAATTCTTCGTTACCCTACATCGACATCGATGACCGGGCAACCGAGATGAAGTTAGTTAATAGCCTTTTTGACAATGGTCACCAACGGATTTTGGGTGTCTTTAAGATTGACGATATGCAGGGGGTTGGCCGGATGCAGGGCTTTTTGGATGCCTATACGGCCCATCCTGACTTCACCCTTCTTAGTAACGTGATCATGTACCAGTCAACGGATGACGTGGCCCAGATCTTTGATAAGATTGCCCAGTACATGCGGTCTGATGACCGACCCACCGCAATTGCCTGCTATAACGATGAGCTGGCAATCCAGGTGATGGACGTTATTCGCTCACTGGGGATGGCAATACCCGAGGACGTCAGTATCATTGGCTTTGATGACTACCTCCTGAGCGACTATGTAATGCCGGGACTTACAACCGCGGTTCACCCTAAGAATAAGATGGGGGTCGATGCTGGACAGATGATTTTAAAACTGATCAAGGGAGAGAAAGTCAAGCCGATCATTTACCATCCCGAGATCATCCACCGTCAGTCAGTGAAGAAGATTACAAACTAATATATATCCGGACGAATAACAACATCAGGTCCACGTATTTCTGCATTATTGCAGTAAGTACGTGGACCTTTTTGGACTTATCTGTAAATTTGGGAGAAATTAATCAGGGAAACAAAGGCCGGCAGGACAGCATTTATCCGGACTATAAATAATTTATACGCAATTTTAGGAATAAAATTGTAACCGTTTTATTGACTTGTCCTGACAAATATCTTATACTTACGTTGTAAGCGCTTGATATGTAATTACGAATCGCATGTGATTAGGATTCTGAGGTTGTTATTTTTACAAAGTATAGGAGTGAACAAAGTTGAAGAAGATTTCAAACGGTTTTATCTATACTTTTGGTGCACTTGGTGGTTTACTGTTCGGATATGATATCGCGTCCGTTTCTGGTGCCATCCTGTTTATCCAGAAGCAATTAAGCCTTAACTCTTGGGAACAAGGGATGGTCGTTTCATCCGTTTTGATTGGTGCGATCCTTGGTGCCCTGGGTACTAGTAAGTTCCTTGATAAGTATGGTCGTCGTAAGTTGTTAATTTGGGCCGCAATTATCTTTACAATTGGTGCCTTGGGTTCTGGTTTTGCTCCTGAATACTGGACCCTGTTAGTTACCCGGGTTATCTTGGGGATTGGTGTTGGTATTACTTCCGCATTGATTCCAGCCTACCTGCACGAACTAGCACCAAAGCGGATGCACGGTGCCGTTGCTACCATGTTCCAGTTGATGGTCATGATTGGTATTTTACTTGCCTACATCCTGAACTACACCTTCCAAAGCATGTACACCGGTTGGCGTTGGATGTTAGGGTTCGCCGCATTACCAGCTATTATTCTTTTCTTCGGTGCCCTGCTGCTGCCAGAAAGTCCTCGTTTCTTAGTTAAGATCGGTAAGGTTGAGCAAGCACGGGCCGTTTTGATGAACACTAACAAGGGTGATGAACAAGCTGTTAACACCGCCCTGGACGAAATTCAAGTTTCCGCCAACCAAAAGCAAGGTGGTTGGAAGGAATTATTCGGTGCCGATGTTCGGCCAGCTCTGGTTACCGGTTTAGGTGCCGCTATCTTCCAACAAATTATTGGTTCTAACTCAGTTATTTTCTACGCACCAACGATCTTTACTAAAGTTGGTTGGGGTGTTTCCGCTGCTCTACTTGCCCACATCGGGATTGGGATTGTTAACGTTATTGTTACCGTTGTCGCAATGCTTTTGATGGACCACGTTGACCGGAAGAATATGCTGACAATCGGTGCTGCCGGCATGGGTCTGTCACTGTTCGTTATGGCCGCTATCCTGAAGATGGACAGTGGATCACAAGCTGCCGCCTACGTAAGTGCGATTGCCTTAACTGTCTACATTGCCTTTTACGCATGTACTTGGGCCCCAATTACCTGGGTTTACATCGGTGAAGTCTTCCCACTGAACATTCGTGGTTTAGGGACATCACTTTGCTCCGCTACGAACTGGTTAGCCGATATGGTAGTTTCCTTGACGTTCCCATCAATGTTAGCTGCCTTCGACATTGCTAATACCTTCATTATTTACGGTGTTATCTGTGTTATTTGTATCATCTTTACCAACAAGTTCTTCCTCGAAACTCGTGGGAAGTCGCTTGAAGAGATTGAAGCTTCAATGCGTAAGATGACTGCCGCTAAGAAGAATGCTTAGCGAGTAAAAAAGGCTGTTTCCTTAGAGCGAGAAGGAAAACAGCCTTTTTTGTTAAATTTATTCGAATATTTACGCTAGTTGTATTGATTTATACGGATGAATTCTATATAATAAAAATGTAAGCGATTTAGCGATAACTAATACAAAGTTACCGCAACTTCATTTAAGGAAAAGGAGATTATTCAATCATGTTAAAAAAGCCTGATTATGAATTTTGGTTCGCCGTTGGTAGTCAGCCGCTGTACGGCCCAGAAGCACTGCAACAAGTTGAAAAGGATGCCCGCAAGTTAGTTGATGGCTTAAACGCCAGTGGCAAGCTGCCTTACAAGGTCGTCTTCAAGTTAGTAGCCACCACTGCTGACAGCATCACGAAGTTCATGAAGGAAGTTAACTACAACGACAACGTTGCCGGGGTCATTACCTGGATGCACACTTTCTCCCCAGCTAAGAACTGGATCCGGGGGACGGAACTGCTGCAAAAGCCACTCCTGCACCTGGCTACTCAAATGCTGGACCACATCCCATTTGACACAATTGACTTTGATTACATGAACCTGAACCAAAGTGCTCACGGTGACCGTGAATACGACTACATCAATGCGCGGATGGGTGTTCCAGAAAAGATCGTTTATGGTTGGTGGAATGACCCTGAAGTTCAAGAAGAAATTGCCGACTGGGAAAAGGTTGCCGTTGGTTACAACGAAAGCTTCCACATCAAGATCGCTCGTTTCGGTGACACCATGCGTGACGTTGCCGTTACTGAAGGTGACAAGGTTGCTGCCCAAATTAAGCTAGGCTGGACTGTTGATTACTGGCCAGTACCAGAATTGGTTGCGGCTGTTAATGCAGTTAAGGAAGAAGACATTGACAAAGAATACAAGCGGCTGGAAGAAAACTACGACATGGTTGAAGGCGACAACGACCATGACAAGTATGTTCACTCCGTTCGTTACCAACTTCGTGAATACTTGGGAATCAAGCACTTCCTGGACGAAAAGGGTTACGACGCATTTACTACGAACTTCCAAGACCTTGAAGGGTTGGAACAACTGCCTGGCTTAGCCGTTCAACTGTTAATGATTGATGGTTACGGCTTCGGTGCTGAAGGGGACTTCAAGTCAGCCGGTCTGTCCCGTCTGCTGAAGATCATTGCTGAAAACAAGCAAACGGCCTTCATGGAAGACTACACCCTTGACCTGCGGAAGGGTCACCAAGCAATCATGGGCTCCCACATGTTGGAAGTTGACCCAACCCTTGCTTCCGATAAGCCACGGGTTGAAGTTCACCCACTAGACATCGGTGACAAGGCTGATCCAGCACGGTTGGTATTCACCGGTTCTGAAGGTGAAGGGATTGACATTACCCTTTCCTACTTCGACGATGGTTACAAGTTCATTGCCTACGATGTTGACTGCGCAAAGCCAGAAAAGGAAATGCCAAATCTGCCAGTTGCCAAGCAAATGTGGACGCCAAAGTGCGGCCTGAAGAAGGGTGCTACTGGCTGGATGCGTAATGGTGGTGGACACCACACCGTTCTGTCAATGAACCTGACGATGGACCAAATGGAAACCTTGGCAAACTTGTTTGGAATCAAGTTAATTGATATTAAATAAGTTAGTTTAAGGAACCATCCCTTAATCAAACCAAATAATAGATACACCTCGAGTGGCAGGATTAATAAATCCTGCCACTTTTATTATATAAATTGAAAGCGGTTGCTAATTTATCCGGACAAGTGTAAAATGGTAATAGTGATAAAATAGAAAAGCGGGGATATAAGATGAAACTTCATAAATTAAACCCGGTCAAGGTGGACCACCTTCAAGAGGGCACGGTCTATTACCGCCGGTGGACAAAGTTTGAAAAGGTGTTTGCCGTGGTCGGTGTCCTTCTCCTGTTTACGGGGATTGGAATTGTATCCGACGTAATTTTACTGGCAATGTACCTCTACTGTATGGATAAGGTGGACGTTTCGCCGGTTGGTCATCCGGACAAGCGCCTGTTAATTAAAAAGCACGAGTGGGACCACTACCGGCACGTTCACGGGATTGACTACTGGCACCAACATCAGCCACGGCGGGTCAAAGCGATGGTTAGTCACCAGTAAACAAGTTTGAGCCAATTGGGGCTCTTTTTTTATGGAGGGGGAGGAAAAGATGAAAAGTGAAAAAGAAAAGATGCTCAGTGGGGAAGTCTTTAAGGTTAACGGTTCCACATTAGTCGTAGAACGGGGGCACGCCCGTCGGTTGGTCCAATCCTTTAATGAGCTGGGCGAGGACCAGCCGGCCAAAAGTAGGGCCCTGATTAGGGAATTGTTTGGTCACGTTGGTAATGGCTGCGAGGTTCATCCGCACTTTCGTTGCGATTACGGCTACAACATTGAAGTTGGTGATGACTTCTTCGCTAACTATGACTGTGTGATGTTGGATGTCAGCCCAATTCGGATTGGTGACCACTGCTTACTTGGTCCCCGGGTCCAGCTGTATACCATTAACCATCCCCTTGACCCTCGTTTGCGGCGGAACGGGGCCTATGGGCAAAGCTTTGATATTACCCTGGGTAATGACGTTTGGGTTGGGGGCGGGAGTATTATCTGTCCTGGTGTGACCCTTGGTGATAACGTGGTCGTTGGTGCCGGAAGTGTTGTCACCAAGTCTTTTGGGGACAACGTGATCATTGCCGGTAATCCTGCCCGGATCATCAAGAAAAATTCGTATCGTGAATGAAAAAACGTCCCTTTAACCGGATTTCCCGGCTAAGGGGACGTTGGGCTCTCTTTACCATTTTTTGTTGTATTCATAAACCAGGGCGGGTTCCTTTCCCGTCCGATGGAAGTCGTTTAGCTGGTTAATTTGGGCCATTTCATGGTCACTTAAGGAGAAGCCATAGATATCCGTGTTCTGCCGGATGCGGGATTTGTGAACCGACTTGGGAATAAAGGCGACTCCGCTTTGCAATTGCCAGCGTAAGATAACCTGGGCAGCCGACTTATGATGATGGGCACCAATTGCCATCAATACGGGGTCATTGAGGATGGTTCCCCGACCGAGTGGACTCCACGCCTGGGTGATAATTTGGTGGTCGGTATCGAACTTGACCAGCGGAGCCTGGTTGAGGCGGGGATGGCGTTCAACCTGGTTGACAACGGGCATTTCATGGGCCTGGGTGGCCAGATACTGGAGGTGGATAACCTGGTAGTTGCTGACGCCGATTGATTTTGTCAGGCCAGCCTTTTTGAGCTCTTCCAGCGCTGTCCAGCTGTCAAAAAAGGCGCGTTTGATTGGCCAATGAATCATCAAGAGGTTGACATAGTCTAGTTGCAACTTGTGTAGTGAGTCTTTTACCGCGGCAATTGTTTTCTGGTAACCCTGATTTTCTTCCGCCACCTTGGTGGTTACAAACAGCTCTTCACGGGAAACGTTCAGATCGGTCAGCGCCTGACCAACCTCCGCCTCGTTTTTATATAGCTGGGCCGTGTCAAAAAGCCGGTAGCCAGCATCGTAGGCACTATTAATTGCCGAAGAAATGGTGGATTGGCCGCTTACCTTGTAGAGGCCGAACCCCTCTTGCGGCATTTTTTGCCCATCAGCAAGGGTCAGTAAGTTTGTTTTAATGTCCAAGTTTAATCTCCTCCTTTAATTTGCTGCGTTGATGTTCCCTTGACCAGAGGAACAGGGTAGGTGATTGAGTGACCATCTTTACCGTTTATCATGTCGAGAATCATCTTCCCGGTGTCCTTGCCTAGCTGCCGTTTGGGGTGGCTTGACGTTGTTAATGTCGGGGTCATTGTCTGAGCAAGGTCGTAATTATCAAAGCCAACAACGGAAATATCTTCCGGTACCCGGACGCCCTGGTGTTGGAGGTGACCGATGATGTGGGTGGCCAATTGGTCATTGTAACAGGCAATTGCCGTCGGGTGGTCTGGTGACTTAAGAAGGTTATCGACCTTTTGCAGGATTGCAGCGTGGTCATTATTTGACTGGTACATAATCACCTCACTGTCGGTTACGGGAATTCCGGCATCCTGGTAGGCCTTGATCATTCCCGCCTCCCGGTTGACGCCTTGCCGGTCATCAATCTGAAAGACGCCGAGGATCTTCTGATGGCCGAGGTCAAAAAGGTAGTGGATTAGTTCTTCTTCTGCTTGTTGGTCCTGGGTAAGGAGGGTCGGAAAGGCCAATTCCGGGTAAGTCGCGTGAAAAAGGATCGTCGGAATATGGTAATCGTTGATTTGCCGGTAGAGGTCGAGGTTGGGATTCGGAAGGGCACTTTGGGTGGGTTCAATGATCAGGCCGGCAATTTTAAGGTCGAGCATGTTAAGGAGGGTCTGCCGCTCGCGATGGTGGTTATTAAGGGTATTACCAACAATCATCGAGTAACCCTGCTCGGTTACAACGCTATCGATTCCGGAAATGATTGGGGGAAAGATATAGTCAGCCATGTGGGTACTGATAACCCCAATCAGTTTATTGGTGTCGTCGGCAGACCAGTCTCGTTGCCAGTCCTGGACGAACATCCCGCCACCCTGGATCCGGTAGATATAGTGCTCATTTTCCAGGTCACCGACCGCCCGCCGGATGGTGTAACGGGACACGTTGAACCGCTTCATCAACTCGCTTTCGGTAGGGAGCTTCTGGTTGATCTGGTATTTACCATCAATGATTTCCTTCCGGAGGGCTTGCTTAACAATTTCATATTTGACTTTCATGTATACACCGCGCTTTCTAGAAACGAAAAAATGCTTCATAAATGACGTCAACGGTCAGCTATGAAGCATTTTAACTTGTTATAAAGTTTATTTTAACGCTTGTTCCGCTTCTTTGGGTTGACAACGGGCTTGTTTTCCAAGTCAGTCCGAACAACCAGGACATCGCAGAGGGCAGTCCGGGTAACGTATTCGGTAACGGAACCAATCAGAATCCGTTCAACCGCATTTAGACCGGTAGCCCCAATCATGATCAGGTCAGCACCCATTTCCTTTGGAACATCACGGGCAATGATGGTCTTTGGTGCACCGTATTCAATGGAGTAGCTGACGTTCTTAACACCTTGCTTCTTGGCGTATTCAATGTATTGGTCAAGGGTCTTCTTGGCGGTGTCGGTAACCTGTTCAACCATTGAAGTGTCGAAGCTTGAAATGTTTTGGAAGGCCCGGGTGTCAACAACGTGCAGCAGACGCAGTTCGGCATCTTCCCCGTTCCGCTTAGCAACGGCAACGGCCTTCTTGAAGGCTAATTCAGCTTCCGCAGATCCATCAACTGGGACCAAGATGTGTTTGTATGTTTGTGCCATAATAGTGCCTCCTTAAGCTTGTTTACCCTTATTATACACTTTTCAGACTAGGGGGGTAAAGCAATCTAGCGATACTTTGCCCGGAATTCGCTGGTGATTGAAAAGGCCATCTGGGTCTCTAAAATGCAACCAATCACCACCATTATGACAATAAATGCGATACTGTTAGTCCAAGCCGCCACGATAGTAACAATACCAATTATGGTCATGATGATCCCCCAAATTTTAAGCTGACTAGCGACAAACTTACTCTTCAGTGGGTCGAAGATCATGAAGGGCTTATGAAGGTGGGTTAAAAAGAAGACCCCTTCAAAGAGGGCAATCAGGCCAAAGAGGGTCACAAAAAGCGGTAAAAGCATTATGAAATTCTCCTTATCAGTGTAGAATTTGTTAGAAAAACTTAGAAGGGGCTAGGGAAAATAACTTTCCCTAGCCCCTAATTTTGACTATGTACGAAAACTCCGTTGGTGCCGTTAATTGTCATTCAGTGTTGACCTGTATGTTAAACAGGTGGGGCATGGCTGTCCAGTCGCCAACTACCAAGTGAAAAGGCATGTTGTAAAAAGGACAAGACACTAGTCCCAAAGTAAAAAGACTGTAAGGCAAACCTGCGTTTAGACAACGCGTACACTACAGAATTTTCACTATTATCTTAGCATCATTTGGTCAAATAGGCAATCAGTTCGTGGGGTGGTGGTGACCTTTTAGTCCTTGGCGCTGGGCGCGCTTCAGCTGCCAGTACTGGTTACCAAGTGCCTGCTCGAACCGGCCATTTTGTTTTGGCTGGTAGTATTGGGCACCCTTAATTCGGTCAGGAAGGTACTGTTGGGCAACCCAGTCTTGGGGATGGTCATGGGGGAATTGGTAATCGACCCCGTGACCAAGATTTGCGGCGCCCTTGTAATGGGCATCCTTGAGGTAGGGGGGAATATCGCCAAAGCCGCCTTCCTTAACCTGGGCGAGGGCGCCATCGATAGCATTAATTCCCGAATTCGACTTTGGTGACAGGCAAAGCTCGATTACCACGTCGGCGAGGGGAATCCGGGCTTCCGGAAGGCCAACCTGTTGGGCAACCTGGGCAGCCGTCACCGCCCGCTGGACCGCTGGCATGTTGGCCAAGCCGATGTCCTCATAGGCGGTGACCATTAAGCGCCGGACAATGGACGTCAGATCACCAGCCTCAATCAGGCGGGCCAGGTAGTGGAGGGCCGCATCGACGTCGGACCCCCGAATGGACTTCTGAAAAGCGGAGATAACATCGTAGTGCCCATCACCGTTCTTATCCGCACTGAGGGCCTTTTTCTGAACACTCTCTTCAATAATTGGCAGGGTCAAGTGAATTTTGCCATCAGGGCCCGGGTCAGTAGAGTTGGCGGCAAGTTCAAGGCCGTTTAGGACACTTCGTAAGTCGCCATTAGTTGCCTGAGACAATTCCTCTTCTGCATTGGCTGCGAGGACGATGGGCATTTTGCCAAGCCCCCGCTCCTTGTCCGTCAGGGCCCGGCCAATTGCTACTTTGATGTCGTCAGGACTCAGGGGGTGGACCGGGAAAATTTGGGCCCGACTGCGGATGGCCGGGTTAATACTGATGTAGGGATTTTCTGTTGTCGCCCCGATGAGGATGATTCGGCCGTTTTCCAGATGAGGGAGCAGGAAGTCTTGCTTCGCCTTGTCAAGACGGTGGATTTCGTCGAGCAAAAGGATGACAGTCCCACTCATCTTGGCCTCCTCGGCGACTATTTGAAGGTCCTTCTTACTATCAGTGGCAGCGTTTAGCTTGCGGAATGCGTACTTGGTTGATCCGGCGATGGCACTGGCAATGCTGGTTTTTCCCGTGCCCGGTGGCCCATAGAGAATCATTGACGAAAGCATCCTGGCCTTAACCATCCGGTAGATAATCTTGCCGGGGCCAACAAGGTGTTGTTGACCCACAACTTCATCAAGCGTTCGGGGGCGCATTCGGTATGCTAGTGGTTGCATTTAACGACCCTCCCGGTGAAAGAGACGGTGTAAAAAGCCCCCGTTCTCCTTCTTATTTGATTTCTGCTGATTATTTTCCTGTTGGGGGTAACGCTTTTGGACGTCGACGGGTGACTGGTAAACCGCCTTTTTGGCGGCAACAACAATCGCTAGGGATGCAGGCTGAACTTTATATTCCGGGGCGGTCTTCATCGTAAATTCGGCCCCTGCTTTGGCAGCGGTCTGAATGTAGCCGTGAACCATCTCGTGGGGGAGATTACCGTTGACAAATACGAGCTTGCCAATCCCCTTCGCCAGTTCAGCCGCTAGTTCAGGTTGCCAATTCTTCTCGTGGAGTTCGGCAACGGAAATGGTTAAGCAGACCCGTTCACGAAAGGTGCCCAGGTACTTGCGCTGTTCGTCCGGTTTGATTTTCGGGGTCCCGTAGACGCCGTTATCAAGTCGTTGTTGGACAGCGGACTTCTTTTCTTTTACCACTAGAATTCCTCCTTAAAAAGAATATTGTTATTATTGTACCATTACCATAGTGAGAAGCTTAAATAATGAGTCAGGGAGGGTATGTAAATGCAAATTGTAATTTCACCAGCACGAACAATGAACGTCGACGAGGATTCTTTTCCCTACCAGAACCTGCCAAAGTACCTGGCAAAAACAAGGAAGATTCTTGATTGGATGCGGGGCTTGAGCTATGACCAACTTCACCAGCTGTGGTGGAACTGTAGTACCCGTTTGGCGGATAAGAACTACCGGTGGCTCCAGGAAATGAACCTAAGAGAACACCTTACCCCGGCCATTATTGCCTTTACGGGGCTGCAGTACCAGCATATGGCACCAGACGTTTTTACCGATGCCGGTTTGCAATATATTCAGCAACACCTGCGAATCTTATCGGGCTTTTATGGTCTGCTCCGGCCGTTTGACGGGATTGTGCCCTACCGGTTGGGGATGGGTGACCGCGCCCACGTGGCGGGGACCAAGAACCTTTACCAGTTTTGGGGGAGGACGCTTGCTGACGACCTGTTTGAAAACGATGATTTGGTTTTAGATTTGGCCTCAGCAGAATACGAGAAGGCTATTTTACCGTATTTAAATAATAACCGCCACTTCGTTAAGTGCCGCTTTGGCGAAGTTGTCGATGGTCGAATTAAGCAGAAGACTACTCAGGTGAAGATGGCCCGGGGAACGATGGTCCGCTACATTGCTGAAAATCAAGTTATTGATTTAGCGGGTGTCAAACGATTCCGGGTCGGCGGCTTCCACTACTGCCCAGAATTGTCTAGTGATGAAGTCCTCGCTTTTGCTCGTGAAAAATAATTTACGGGGGCCCGAAAGCTTAGCAGAGTAGTGGTTAATGCTTATTTCTGCGGACCAAAAAGATTCAATTTCGAAAAAATGTCCAAAAAAATGTGATTTAAAACACAAATTAGACTATGATAAAGGGTGAAAGCGGTTAAGTGAATAGTAAGGAGGAATAATTATGGCTATTGTAATTGCAGCGCTAAAGGAGGCCGATGGCGAACACCGGGTTTCTTTGGTACCGAGTGTCGTTAAGAGACTTGTCAAGCAAGGCAATAAGGTCTTAATTGAAAAAGGCGCCGGTGCAAAAGCCAACTTCGCTGACCAGCAGTATGTTGATGCTGGGGCACAGGTCGTTGACCGGCAAGCAGCAATTGATCAGGCGAACATCGTTACGGTTGTTAACCGTCCGGACGATGAAACCTTGGGTAAGCTGAAGGCTGACCAAATGCTTTTGGGACTCTTGTCCTTGTCAGTTGATCATGATGTTGCAAAAAAGTTAGCTGATGCCAAGGTTACGGCACTATCATTTGAATTACTGCCGCGGACCGTTTCTCGGGCCCAGACAATGGATGCCTTGAGTTCACAGTCTTCTGTTTCTGGTTACAAGGCGGCATTGGTTGCTGCCGACCACTTCATGCGTTACTTCCCAATGATGATCACGGCGGACGGGACCGCTAAGCCAGCCAAGGTGCTTGTCCTTGGGACTGGGGTTGCCGGCCTGCAAGCCATTGGTACTGCCAAGCGGCTTGGTGCGATCGTTTCTGGTTATGATGTTCGTCCAGCATCACGGGGTGAAGTTGAATCCTTGGGTGCTAAGTTCCTGACGAGTTCTGTATCTGCTGCCGGTAAGGGTGGTTATGCTCGTCAACTGACGAAGGAAGAACAGCAAAAGCAGCAAGATGAACTTGCCGGCTTTATTGCTGACAGTGACATTGTGATCACAACGGCTCGGGTTCCTGGTAAGAAGCCACCAATGCTAGTAACCGAAAAGTCAGTTCAAAACGCTAAGCCCGGTTCGATCTTTATCGATATTGCGGCTAGTGAACTAGGTGGTAACGTTGCCGGTTCTAAGCCGGGTGAAGTCGTTACGACTGATAATGGCGCTAAGATTGTCGGGGCCGATAACCTGCCAAGTGAACTAGCCACGAGTGCTTCTGAAATGTATTCGAAGAACATTCAAGCGGTTATTAAGGCCCTCCTCGATAAGGATGGCAACATTAAGATTGACACGACTGACGATGTTATGTCAGAATTGGTTGCTACTTACCAAGGCAAGATTATTTCTGGTCGGCTTCGTTCACAAATGGGTCTGCCTGAGATTAAAAAGCCAGAACCACAAAAGAATGAAGAAGCTGCCAAACCTGATGCTAAGGCGCAAAAGTAGAGAAGGGGAGCGATCATATGAGTCAACAATTATATTCTAATTTAGCAATTTTTGTTTTAAGTCTCCTCGTTGGCTTTGAAGTTATGAGCAAGATTCCAGCAACCCTGCAAACTCCAATGATGTCTGGTGCTAACGCCATTCACGGTGTTGTTGTCGTTGGTGCCTTTGTTGTTGCCGCAGAAGCTAATAACTGGGGATTTTATATCCTGGCATTCCTGTGTGCCTTCTTTGCCGCAGTTAACGTTGCCGGTGGCTACACCGTAACTGACCGGATGCTGGGGATGTTTGACCGTCCTAAGGGTGGTAAAGCACCTGCAAAAGATAATAAGCAGGATGGAGGCGAACAATAATGAGTGCCTTACAAACATGTTCTTCTTTGATTTACCTGATTTCAGCGATCTGCTACGTTGTCGGTGTTCACCTGATGCGGTCACCAAAGACCGCCCGGAAAGGTAATGGTCTCTCCTGTGTCGGGATGGCGCTTGCTGTAATTATGATTATCATCACGATTATCGTTGGTGGTAAGATCGACGCTGCTGGTTGGATTGCCTTGGTTGCTGGTCTGGCAATCGGGATTTGCTACGGGGTCGTTAAGGGTCGTAAGGTTAAGATGACCGACGTACCACAACTGGTATCGCTGTTTAACGCTGTTGGTGGTGGTGCCGCCGCAACGATTGGTGTCTTTGACTACTTACAAGTTGCTGCAGGCACGCGTCTTCAACTGATCTTGTCAATTCCAGTTGTCCTCGACGTTATCATTGGGGGTACGACTTTCTCAGGTTCTTTGATTGCCGCTGGTAAGCTGGCTGGTCACGTTCCTGGTAAGCCAATTACCTTCCCTGGCAGTCGGCTTTGCAATGGCCTGGCAATTATTGCCATGATTGTTGGTGCCGTTTGGATGATCGGTTACCCACAAAACTACTGGGCACTTGTTCTGGAATTAGTTGCTGCTTTGGTATTCGGTCTGTTAATGACCTTGCCAATTGGTGGTGCCGACATGCCAGTTGTTGTTTCTCTTTTGAACGCCTTCACCGGTTTGGCGGTTGCCTTTGCCGGGTTCGTTATTGATAACCAAGTCCTAATTATCGCCGGTGCCCTTGTTGGTTCTGCCGGGACGATTTTAACCCTGCAAATGGCCGAAGCAATGAACCGGTCTGTTGCTAACATTCTTGCCGGTGGCTTCGGTGGTGGTGCCAGCGATTCTGGCGCTTCTGATGACATTCCGGTTAATGTTAAGGAAACCTCTGCTGATGATGTTGGTCTGCAATTAGCTTATGCCCATAATGTTATGATTGTTCCTGGTTATGGTTTGGCTGCTGCCCAGGCCCAGCATGAAGTTGCTGAACTGGCTAAGCTCCTTACTGACCATGGAATTAACGTTAACTACGCTATCCACCCGGTTGCCGGACGGATGCCTGGTCACATGAACGTTTTGCTGGCTGATGTTAACGTTCCTTATGAACAAATGAAACAAATGGATGAAGCTAACTCAATGTTTGAAAACACTGATGTTTCATTGGTTATTGGTGCTAACGATGTTACCAACCCAATGGCCCGGAAGTCTGGTAACGCCATTTCTGGGATGCCGATTCTCGACGTTGATAAGTCGAAGTCCGTCGTTGTCATTAAGCGGTCCATGCACCCTGGTTATGCCGGGATTGCAAACCCACTGTTTAGTGCCGACCAGACCCACATGTTCTTCTCCGATGCTAAGAAGGGGTTGAAGGACATCATTGCAGCTACCAAGCAGTACTTGGATGAATAGTTGACAAGGATAAAATGAAGCTATCTGTTGGATAGCTTCATTTTTTTGCACGAAAAAGCGGTTGGTGAGGAAATCTTGTTTTCTCACCAACCGCTTTTCTGTATAATGCAAACAAAAAGCACCGCTAAGGCAGTGCTTTTTTGCGTTAGTAACCATTAAAGATTACTTGTTGTAGAATTCAACGATAAGGGCTTCGTCGATATCAGCATCCATATCTTCACGGGCAGGGATCCGGTTTAACTTACCTTCCAGCTTGTCGGCGTCAAAGTCAACATAAGAAGGACGAGAAACAACCGCATCAACCGCGTTCTTGATGATGTCCAAGTTCTTGGACTTTTCACGAACGGCGATTACTTGGTTAACGTCAACTTCGTAAGAAGGAATGTCAACCCGCTTGCCATCAACAGTGATGTGACCGTGGTTAACCAATTGACGAGCTTGACGACGGGTAGTAGCCAAGCCGAGACGGTAAACCATGTTGTCAAGACGACGTTCCAGCAGTGCCATGAAGTTAGCACCGTGGGTACCTTCCTTGATCTTACCGGCACGTAAGAAGAGGTTGTAGAATTGACGTTCAGTCATTCCGTACATGAAACGCAGCTTTTGCTTTTCACGAAGTTGCGTACCATATTCAGAAAGCTTACCGTGACGGTCACGACCGTGGTCGCCAGGAGCGTATGGACGACGAGCTAATTCCTTACCAGTACCTGAAAGTGAAACGCCAAGGCGACGTGATACACGCCAACTTGGACCAGTATAACGAGACATAAATAAATTCCTCCAAATAAATTTTCTTGGAGTAAAATAATCCGATTGTGAGCTTGACATTCGTGCAGACTGATTTGAATTTTTCACCCTTGCAGCTGGGTTACTAAAAACGCCGTTGGGCACCAGTCTGTTGACGAGCTTGCCCCTCACTGCTGCATTATTTTACACAAAAAATAGTTTACCATGTCTGACCACCGCTAGTCAATGCTTTTGACCACAATTGCGGCTACATCAATAAGAAATTTGGTCAGGTCGTCATCAAAACGGCCCTTGACCGGGGCATCAATGTCAAAGACACCAATCAGTTTACCATCCTTGACGAGGGGAACAACGAGTTCAGACTGCGCATCGGCATCACAAGAGATGTAACCAGGAAACCTACTGACGTCTTCAACGTTAACCATGTGGCGATGCTGAGCAGCGGTTCCGCATACCCCATGGCCCGGCTTAATGTGCATGCAAGCAACGTTACCCTGAAACGGTCCGAGAAAGAGGTCATCTTTATCATGGTCGTAAAGGTAGAATCCCACCCAGTTAAGCTGGGAAACTACTTGGTTAACCAGGGCGCTGGTATTGGCCATGATAGTGATTGACTGGTGTTCACCAGCTAACAGGGCTGATAATTGTTGCAAAATTAGTTTAAAATCTGTCAATGCTTATAACTCCTTTGTAATTACTGCCAGCAATCAATAGTGATTATGGTATAATTTTAGCTAGAAGTTTATGGTCAAAATGGCGGATTTGTCAATTTTGACCAAATAATTAGGTGGGGAAATTGATGTTTCAAATTTTAATCGCAGTTTTAGTTGTAATCTTATTATTATTGGTCGGAATTAGTTGGTTCCAACACCGGGCAATTAGCCAAATCAAGGAGTTGCAGGCCGTTGGTGACCACTTGAAGAAGGAAGACCTTGCTAGTCAATTGGCGCAGGGAAAAAAGATGCAACTGATTGGTGATGCTAAGGAAACCTTTAATAGGCTAGAGAAAAAGTACCAAGAGGAGCTGATCCCACAGCTTAAGCAGGTAGAGACACGCGGCAAGGAATTACAGGCTGCGGTTAAGACCAGCCAACTGCTTACCATCAATTCAGCAATCAACGATTACCGGACCCTGGTTGGCCGGACCAGTAATGAAGCACAAAAAATTCAAAAGACCTTACAGGACCTTCAACAACAAGAACAGCGGCACCACCAGGCAATTGATCACCTGCGTCGGCAGTACCGTCATTTTCACCAGCAACTGGATGAAAAGAACTTTGAATACGGGGATACCATTAAGAAACTGAGCCAGCAACTTAATGACCTGGAACAACGGTTTGCGAAGTTTGTTGATCTTACTAATAAAGGAGACTTGGAAGCGGCCCAGGAAATTCTCTCTGAATTACAAAACGATAACCAAAAGTTTGATCACCTCTTAAAGACGGTTCCAAAGCTGTACAAGCCGTTGGTTACCGAATTTCCAGACCAACTGGATGAATTGCAAAAGGGTTACGCTACCTTAAAGAAGGACCACTTCAACTTCACCGAACAAAAACTGGACGTTAAGATTGAACAGTTACAGGAAAAGTTAAAGCAGACGGTTGCCCAGTTAAACGATTTGGAAATTGATATCGTTGTCCAGTCCAACAAGGACTTGGCTGATGAAATTGATAATCTCTATGGGGTAATGCAAAAGGAAATTGATACTCAGCCGGAAGCCAAGCACCTGATGGATGTGATGGGCCAATTTATCCCCCATGCTCAACACCAGAATGAAGAATTAATTGCTGAGCTGCGGCGGTTAAACCTCAGTTATACTTTTAACAACAATGAGATTGAAGCGGCCCGGCAATTAAATGAGCAGATTAAGACCATCAACAAGCAGTTCCAAGAGGACCAGAAGGCTTTTGCTGATCAGACCGTGATTTATAGTCAGGTTGTTGACCGGCAAAAGGCTAACCAAAAGGAGCTCACGGCGGTTGAAGAGAAGCAGGAAAAGATCAATGACGAGGTTGCCAAACTGCAAACTGATGAACAGCGGGCACGCAAGATGTTGCAGAAATATTCAGTCGACCTGCGGACAATTAAGCGCCAGGTTGAGCAACTTAACCTGCCCGGCGTTTCCCAAGACTACGTGGACTACTTCATGGGTGTTAGCAATGAGGTTAAGAAACTAAACGCTGAATTGCATGAGTACAAGATCAACATGGACGATGTCACCAAGCAGCTGATCATGGTTGAGTCCGATCTGGAAAGCCTTCAGGTGAAGACCAATGATTTGCGCGATAGTGCAGAGTTGACGGAACGGCTGCTTCAATACGCTAACCGCTTCTCCGACAATGAGGAGATTGAAAAGGCAGCGGAAAAATCACGAAAGCTCTTTAGCAAGTATGAATATACCAAGAGCCTTGAGGCCATTGGTACGGCCCTGGAGAAGGTTGAGCCGGGTTCGTTCAAGCGGATTGAGGACAGCTATTACAGTGAAAATAATTAATTGGACCAGGGACAAAAGATTTTGCCTCTGGTCCTTTTTTGCTATAATATAAAGTTGCTTTAAGAAAGTGTCGAACCAACCTGCCAGCGATGATTTGCTGGCTACTGACCATCAGATTATATTGTCAGAGGAGCAGAGTGATGATCTATTTCGATAATAGTGCGACGACGAAGATTTCTCCGGAAGTCTTAGCAACGTACGATACAGTTAGTCAAAAGATTTGGGGAAACCCAAGCAGTTTGCATAATTTTGGTGAAGAGGCCTGGAACCTGCTTGAACAAGCCCGTCAGCAAGTTGCCAAACTCTTTGGTGTCAAAGCAAGTGAAATTATTTTTACCAGTGGTGGCTCTGAGGGTGACAACTGGGTGATTAAGGGGACCGCCTTTGCCAAGCGCCGTTTTGGTAAGCATATAATCACGACGGCAGTGGAACACGCTGCTGTGCGGAACTCAATGGCCCAATTAGAAGAGCTGGGCTTCAATGTGACCTACTTGCCAGTTGATAGTGAAGGACGGATTAATCCGGCAGATGTGAAGGCCGCCCTTCGTCCAGATACAATCCTAGTATCAATCATGGCCGTCAACAATGAGATTGGGACGGTTCAGCCAATTAAAGAAGTTGGTGAGATTCTGAAGGACTATCCTAACGTCCACTACATGGTTGATGCGGTGCAGGCAATCGGCAAGGGCCTCGACAGTGCGATTTTCAGTGACCGGGTGGACTTTGCCACCTTCTCCGGGCATAAGTTCCATGCGCCCCGGGGCACTGGCTTTGTTTACATGAAGAGTGGCCGAAAAATTGCGCCGTTGATCTCCGGTGGGGGCCAGGAACGGACCCTACGGAGTGGAACAGAGAATACCCCGGGTGACGTTGCAATGGCCCGGGCCATCCGTCTTGTAAAGGAAAACGAGCAACGGGCGGTTCAGCAAGAGCAGGCAATCAAAGAGCGGATCTACGACCACCTGAAGAAGTTTGATCATGTTAAGATTTTTTCTGGCCGTGACCAGGGCTTTGCCCCCCACATTCTCTGCTTTGCGATTGTCGGTGTCCGGGGAGAAACGATTGTTCACGCCTTTGAGGAACAAGGTATCTACATTTCCACGACCAGCGCTTGTTCTTCCAAGAAGCATGCAGAGGCGGGGACACTAGCCGCAATGAAGGCGCCGGAAAACGAGGCAACGAGTGCGGTCCGCATCAGTCTTGGTGACCAAAATACCATCGAAGAAGCTGACAAGTTCAACCAGGTCTTTGACAACCTTTATGCCGGCTTCAAGAAGATTATTGACTAGTAGGAAGGAGGAGATTAAGTGCAGTACACAGAAATTATGGTTCGGTATGGGGAACTGTCCACCAAGGGACGCAACAAAAAGTCCTTTATTGACCGTCTCGGGACGAACGTTCGTCATGCCCTCCACCAATTTGACCAGGTCAAGGTTCACGCTCAGCAAGATCGCTTGCACGTTCAACTGAATGGGGCCGACTATGACCAGGTAATGAAGCAGTTAAAGAATGTTTTCGGTATCCAAACCTTCTCCCCATCAATCAAGGTGGCAAAGGACTTTGCCGCGGTTGCCAAAGCCGCTGAGGAGATGGTAGAAGAGCAGGTTGACCACCCAATCACCTTTAAGATTGAAACCCGGCGGTCTGACCACCACTTCCCAATCGATACCTTTGAAATGAACGATAAGCTTGGTGGGGACCTCTTGCATAAGTTCCCCGACAAGCTGAAGGTTGATGTCCACCACCCGGACCTCACCATCCGTGTCGAGATCCGCTTGAACGGTATTTTCCTATCTAGTGAAACTATCAAGGGGGCTGGTGGCTTGCCCGTTGGCACGGCCGGAAAGGGTATGATGATGCTTTCCGGCGGGATTGACTCCCCAGTTGCGGCCTACCTCGGCATGAAGCGGGGCGTTTCGATGGAGATGGTCCACTTCTTCAGTCCGCCGTATACCAGTCCCCAAGCCCTGGCTAAGGCCAAGCAGCTAACGGAAAAACTGGCTAAGTATTGTGGCCACATCAAGTTTATCCAGGTACCGTTTACTGAGATCCAGGAAACGGTCAAGGAGAAGGTGCCGGAGGGTTACCTGATGACCATCCAACGGCGGATGATGCTTCGCCTGGCAACGGCCTTGATGGAGAAGCGGCACGGCCTGGCAATCTTTAACGGTGAGTCGTTAGGGCAGGTGGCCTCTCAGACAATGGAGAGTATGCTGGCAATTGAGGACGTGACGAACTATCCAGTATTGCGGCCGGTCCTGTCTTTTGATAAGGCTGAGATTATCAAGATTGCTGAAGATATCGACACCTATGACCTGTCAATCTTGCCGTATGAAGACTGCTGTACCGTCTTCACACCGCCGTCGCCCAAAACGAAGCCGAGTGTTAAGAAGGCCCGCAAGTACGAGCAGCACTTAGACATTGATGGCTTGATTCAACGGTCACTAGATGGGGTAAAAATCACTGATATCCATCCTGGTGAGGACTTCTTGAACCAAAACGAAGACGTCTTTGCCGAATTACTGTAAAACAGTCCTTGACGGCCGGGAATTATTTAGCTATGATACAAGCATAATAAGCATTGACCGAAATAGTAGTAAACGCGGCGGACCACCAGCGAGGGCCCAGAGGTGTGAAGGCCTGGTCACCGGTTCACGAATGTAGCTCGGGAGCTGATGCGCTGAACTGATAGTAAGCGTATCCGGTTCATTACCGTTACCTAATGTTGAGTGGAGCAGTCGAGTGAACTGTTCAATTTAGGTGGTACCGCGAGCTAATCGTCCTATCTGTTTGATAGGGCGATTTTTTATTTAGGTCAGTTTAATTAATTTTATTTGATGAAGCATGAAGGGAGCGATTATACGATGAGCACTGAAAAAGAGATGTCGACAAAGTATGATCCCGCAGCGGTCGAAGAAGGCCGCTACCAATGGTGGATTGATCAGGGCCTGTTCAAACCGAGTGGTGATAAGAAGGCCCACCCATATTCAATTGTTATTCCGCCGCCGAACGTAACTGGTAAACTGCACCTGGGCCACGCCTGGGATACGACCCTGCAGGATATCCTTATTCGGCAAAAGCGGATGCAGGGTTACGATGTCCTATGGATCCCGGGGATGGACCATGCCGGGATTGCTACCCAGGCAAAAGTTGAAGCCCGGCTGCGGAAACAGGGAATTTCTCGTTATGACCTTGGTCGGGAAAAGTTCGTGCAACAGGTTTGGGACTGGAAGGACGAATACGCCGACATTATTCACAAGCAGTGGGCAAAGATGGGAATCTCTGTCGACTATGACCGGGAACGCTTCACCCTGGATAAGGGGCTGAATAAGGCGGTGCGGAAGGTCTTCGTTGACCTCTACAAGAAGGGCCTTATTTACCGGGGGACCTACATTATCAACTGGGACCCACAAGCACGGACAGCCCTTTCTGATATTGAAGTTATTCACAAGGACGATAAGGGTGCCTTCTACCACGTTAAGTACCCATTTACTGACGGCACCACCTTTAACGGCAAGAATTACATTGAAATTGCCACTACCCGGCCAGAAACCATGTTTGGCGATGAAGCGGTTGCCGTTAATCCAAATGACGAACGTTACAAGAAATTGGTTGGCAAGAAGGTCATGGTACCGCTCGTTAACCGGGAAATCGAGATCATTGCCGATGACTACGTAACACCAGACTTCGGAACTGGGATGGTTAAGATTACCCCAGCTCATGACCCGAACGACTTCAAGGTTGGTAAGCGGCACAACTTGCCAGAATTAAACACCATGAACGAAGACGCCTCGATGAACGAGAACGCCGGTAAGTACAAGGGAATGGACCGTTTTGAGGCCCGGAAGGCCATTGTTGCCGATTTAAAGGACCAGGGCTACATGTTAAAGGTGGTTCCAATTGTCCACTCCGTTGGTCACTCCGAACGGACCGGTGTCCAAGTTGAGGCTCGGCTTTCAACCCAGTGGTTTGTTAAGATGAAGCCACTAGCCGAAATGGCATTGAAGAACCAAAAGACAACCGACCGGGTTAACTTCATTCCGGAACGGTTCGAACACACCTTCACCCAGTGGATGGAAAATATTCATGACTGGGTTATTTCCCGACAACTCTGGTGGGGGCACCGGATTCCTGCTTGGTACAACAAGCAGACCGGGGAAGTCTACGTTGGAATGGAAGCGCCAAAGGATGCGGAAAACTGGGAGCAAGACAAGGATGTCCTGGACACCTGGTTCTCCAGTGCTTTGTGGCCATTCTCCACAATGGGCTGGCCGGATACTGATTCCCCGGACTTTAAGCGTTACTTCCCAACCAATACTCTGGTTACCGGTTACGACATCATCTTCTTCTGGGTTTCCCGGATGATCTTCCAGTCACTTGAATTTACTGGTCGGGCACCGTTTAAGAACGTCCTGCTGCACGGTTTGATTCGTGATGAACAGGGGCGGAAGATGAGCAAGTCCCTGGGGAACGGGATTGACCCAATGGACGTCATCAAGAAATACGGGGTCGATGCTTTACGGTGGTTCCTCATCAATGGTTCCACACCGGGTCAAGATATTCGTTTCTCCTACACCAAGATGGACGCCGCCTGGAACTTCATCAACAAGATCTGGAACGCCAGTCGGTACGTCATCATGAACCTTGGTGAAATGCCGGCCCCAGCCCTGCCCGCACAGGATAAGTGGGACCTTGCCGACCACTGGATCTTAAGCCGGTTAAACGCAACGGTTAAACAGGTTACCGAAATGTCTGAAAAGTTCGAATTCGGTGAAGTAGGCCGGGCTCTTTACAACTTTATCTGGAATGATTTCTGTGATTGGTACATTGAAATGACCAAGGAAAAGTTAAATAACGGCACGGACGAGGAAAAGACGAATACCAAGAATATCCTGGGATACGTCCTAGACCAAACCCTGAAGCTTTTGCACCCAATCATGCCGTTTGTTACCGAAAAACTCTGGCTATCAATGCCGCACACGGGTAAGTCAATCATGGTTGCACCATACCCAACGGTTAACGCAGACCTTGACGACGAGGACGCCACGGAACAGATGGACAGCTTGATTGAAATGATCAAGGCGGTACGGAGCATCAGAAACGAGGCCAACGCCCCAATGTCTAAACCGGTGGACATCCTGGTTAAGACCAAGAACGATCACCTGAAGGGGATGCTGGAGAATAACCGTGACTACATTGACCGCTTCTGTCACCCAGCAGAATTGCAAATTGGTGCCGATGTGGTTGCACCAAAGCTGGCAATGTCAAGTATCCTCGCCGGCGCTGAAGTCTTCATCCCAATGGCCGAACTGGTGGACCTGGATGAGGAAAAGGCTAAGATGCAAAAAGAAATTACTAAGTTGGAGAAGGAAGTCAACCGTTCTTCCAAGAAACTTGGTAATAAGAAGTTTGTTGAAAACGCACCTGAAAAGGTTGTTGAAGCTGAGAAGCAAAAGGCCGTTGAGTGGCAGCAAAAGCTTGCCGCCGCTAAGGACCGTCTTGCTTCCCTTGAAAATGCATAGTGTAATTTAGAAGGGAGGGTCCTTAGTATCCGGAATTGCCGGACACGGGGACCCTTCATTTAGTTAAGGGGATAAAAAGATGATTTCAACTTATGAAGAGGCCCTGAACTTCATTCACGGGCGGACCAAGTTTAAAAAGGTGCCGACACTAAAACGAATGCGTCGGTTTCTCGATGAACTTGGTAACCCCCAAAAAGGACTGAAGTATATTCACGTGACGGGGACCAATGGTAAGGGGTCGACAGTAGCAATGCTGCGGTCGATGCTGTTGGCGAGTGGCCTGAGCGTCGGCAGCTTTACGTCCCCGTTCATCACCCGGTTCAATGAACGCATCGAATACAACGCCCAGCAGATAAGTGACGCCGATTTAGTCCGGTTAACCAACCGGGTCAGCAAGGTTGTCGCTAAGTTGGACCAGGAGCTTCCCATGGGGGGACCAACCGAGTTTGAGATCGATACTGCCATCATGTTTTGCTACATGGCAGAAAAGCAGCCGGACGTTGTCTTGCTGGAGGTCGGAATTGGCGGCCTGTTTGATTCCACAAACGTCATTGTCCCGGCAGTCAGTGTCATTACTACGGTTGGCTGGGACCATATGAAGTACCTCGGCAACACCCTTAAAGAGATTGCCCAGCAAAAGGCGGGAATCATCAAGGACCATGTTCCGGTGGTGATTGGGAAGTTGCCATCAAGCGCGGAGGCGGCAATTATCGAGGATGCGGCTGGTAAAAAGGCCCCCCTCTATAAGCTGGGAACTGACTTTACTATCCAGAAGGCTGATGACCACCACTTTTTTGCTAAGGTTGACTACCAGGGACTCCAGCTTCGCCACCTTAAGTGTCAACTCGGTCTCGGGGGCGACTACCAGGTAGAAAATGCCGCGATTGCTATTACTGCTCTTCAACTTTTCATGAAAGAGCAGGGCTCACCGCTTGACCGGTCCGCCGTCATTAAGGGACTGACAACGGTTAACTGGCCGGGGAGACTGGAGGTAGTTAATCCCCAGCCCCTGGTCCTCTTGGATGGGGCCCACAACCTTCCCGGAATTCAGGCCCTAGTTAAAACAATCCAGGGTGACTTCGCCGGTCGGGATGTCTACCTTTTGGTCGCAATTTTAGCTGACAAACAGTACGAGCTGATGATGGGCGAGTTAGCGAGTCTCGGCAATGTCCATATTACCGTCACCAACTTTGCGGGCCCCGGTTCCAAGCGGCCGAGTGCGGACTTGGCGGCGGTCGCGAAGAAGATTAAAAGCCGGTACCCAATTAAGGTTACCAAAGAGTGGCCACTTGCCTTTCAGCAGGTCGCACAAGGGCTCAGTGAGGATGACGTGATGATTGTTACGGGGTCGCTCTACTTTATTTCTGAAGTTCGGCACTTATTTAGTGACAATTAGTTCCCTTTCCGTATTTATTCAGTAAGACACTTAAGGAGCTGAGTGGATATGTTAGAAGTAATACACAATGACCATTACTTAGACCTGTTGGCGAAGGGGATTTGTGCCAATACGCCGGAACGCAATCAGGAACTCGTGATGAAGTTTTGGGAGATGTTTCCAACGTTAACGAGCATCAAAAATATGACTGATGATGAGCGGCGGGCGGTCCTATCCTGGGGACCAGAGATGCGATGCTTACTTGCAGCGATGGAGCTTGGTCAGCTGGTACTAAAAGGGCACCGTGAAATTTTGGGCCACGCCTATTCCAGCATGGCTTTAGGACGGGAAATGATTGACTACTTTTTGGGTGAGGACCAGGAAGGGGTCACTCTGGCGTGTACTGATGTCCACAATGAGATCATTGACTTGAAGACCCTTTTTGTCGGTGGGCAGAGCGAGTGTGTATTATACCCCGACCGGATCTTCAGCTATGCCCTACGGCGGTCGGCTAGTGGAATTATCATGATCCACAACCACCCGTCTGGGGATGTGCACCCGTCCGCACAGGACCTAGCATTTGCAAAACGGCTTGACCGGGGGAGCCGCTTGTTAGGACTCCGTCTGCTTGACTTCATAATTGTTGGACGGGACCGTTACTACAGTTGGCGGGAAAAGCAGCAGGTTCATCCCTAAAAGTAAAGAAAAGGTAAATATGTGAACTAAAATTGTGCCCGGGAAGGCTAATAATGTATATTAAAGTTCGTATGTGACGCGTGGCTATGGTATAATATCCACGATATTGATTAAAATTGATTATTAGTCTAAAAACGAAGGGAAGAAGCAGATTGCTAGGAATCGGAACCAAAAATCTTGGAATCGATCTGGGAACCGCCAACACGATTGTCTACCTCGAAGGTAAGGGCATCGTTCTCCGTGAACCATCAGTTGTCGCTCGGAATGCTAAAACAAACGAAGTGATTTCAGTTGGTAGCGACGCACGGGACATGATTGGCCGGACGCCAGAGAGTATCGTTGCTATTCGTCCAATGAAGGACGGTGTAATTGCTGACTACGACACGACCGTGGCAATGATGAAGTACTACATCAACAAGGCGCTGGGGAACAGTAACGGCAAACCTTACGTCATGGTATGTGTTCCAAGTGGTATCACTGAAGTTGAAAAGCGGGCGGTTATTGACGCTACCCGTGTTGCTGGTGCCCGGGATGCTTATGTCATCGAAGAACCATTTGCGGCCGCAATTGGTGCGGGCCTGCCGGTCATGGATCCTACCGGGAGTATGGTTGTTGACATTGGTGGGGGAACCACAGATGTTGCTACCATTTCCTTAGGAGGCATTGTCTCAAGTCGTTCCATCCGGATGGCTGGTGACAAGATGAATGATGCCATCGTCCAATACGTACGGCAAAATATGAACCTCTTGATTGGGGAAAGAACAGCAGAAAAACTTAAGTGGGATGTTGGTTCTGCCTCCGTTACAGCAGCTGAAGAAATGGGAACGACCGATGTTCGTGGTCGGGACCTGGTAACCGGGTTGCCAAAGACGATGCAGGTTTCTGCTAAGGATGTTTCGACCGCCTTGCAAGACGTTGTTGAAAACATCATCAACGCTATTAAGGGGACCCTGGAAGAAACATCACCAGAAATTGCTGCTGATGTTATCGACCACGGGATTGTCTTAACCGGTGGTGGTGCCCTTCTGAAGAACTTGCCAGACGTAATTGCTGATGCTACTAAAGTACCAGTATTTATTGCCAATGACCCGTTAGACTGTGTAGCTATCGGGACAGGGGAGTCCTTGAAGAGTATCGATATTATGAAGAAAAAGTAAGAAAAGAGAAATGAGTATTGACTAGCTGCATATTGCAGCGGAAAATACGTATCATTAGAATTGGCTAGTGATAGGCGGGGCTGGTCGCAAAACGATTTGTTTTGTCTAGCCCCCTTTTATTATCTTGCCTATAATGGAGGATTATCATGCACAAGTTTTTTTCCAATCGCCGGTTGGTTATCATTGTGATAATTCTGGTCGTTTGCTTTGGCTTGATGGCAGGGTCGATTTCATTGCGGAATCGGCGGAACACGCCACCGTTGATTCAACAATTCGGTAATGACATTGTTGGCTTCGCAGATAGTGCAGTCGCCTTGCCGGTTAATTGGTTGCAGACCAGTTTCAGTTCCGTTAATGACTTGATGAATACTTATTCGGAAAATCGGGAGTTAAAACAACAAGTGACCGAACTGGCCCAGACAAAGGTGCGGGACCAAACCCTTGCTCACGAGAACAAACAGTTAAAACAGGAATTGAAACTTGGTAAATCAATGACGGATTATGATACGGTCACGGCCGCCGTTTTGATGCGGACACCATCTTCTTGGCAGCAACAGTTAGTTATCAACAAGGGACAGTCAAGTGGAATTAAAAAGAACATGCCGGTAATGAGTGACGGGGGCTTAATTGGTCGGATCATTGAAGTTAATAAGACCAACAGCAAAGTTGAGTTGCTGAGTGATACCAATGAGGCTTCCAGCCGGTTTGCCATTTCCATTGGCAATAAGGGGGACCAAGTTGTCAATGGAATCGTTACCGGCTATAACGCAAACCGCAATGAAATAATAATGGGACAGGTCAGCTCAAAGGCAAAAATCAAGGTCGGTACCAAAGTGATTACCAGCGGAATGGGTGGTATCACCCCCAAGGGTCTCTATGTTGGTAAGGTATCACGGATTGGCAAAGACGATTATGGCCTGGCGCAAAAGGTTTACATTACCCCTGCAGCTAACTTTAACGACATTAACATTGTTACGGTTGCAGAGAGTGCTTCTCAGGAGTGACCGTTTATGTATCGATTATCACGATTAAAATACGTTTTCCCGCTCGGCCTATTTGTAAGTCTCTTTCTTGATGGGGCTTTGAGTCACGTCTGGGCGCCCCTGTTTTTCCGGTACCCATATTCGATGATGAGTGAGTTGGCTTTGCTGTGGTTAGTATTGGCCTATTTCTTTGAAAATGGGATTGATATTCCGCTAATTCCTTTTGCCATTGCGGCGGGAGTAGTTGCCGATATGTACTCTTCTGGGATCTTAGGCTTATACATGGTTCTTTATCCATGCATTGTCGCTTTGACCCAGCTTCTGGCAAAGTATTTCAGTGGGTCATTTTTATCAATGATTATGATTTTCTTTGTTGACGTCGTTGCGTTTGCTACGATTAACTACTGGGCCTACTACATGGTAGGAGTCACAAATACTAATTTTGGTGACTTCTTGGCCTTTTCTTTGGCGCCTACACTGGCCCTCAACCTGGTTTACTTTGTGGTTTTATACTGGCCGATTCAGTCCTTATTCAATTGGGCAACGACTGAAAATAAAGTTTAATTACCCTTGACAAAGGAGAAAAGTGATTGTAGTATACTAACAATCAATCAAGCGAATGACAATGAACAGACTAGTAAAGCATCTTTAATAGCTAAGCGAGTTCCGGTTGATGGGAAGGAACCTATTAAAATACTTGAATCACATCTGTGAGTTGACCTTCTGAAACCAAAGTAGGAAGGTCCGGGGTCGCCCGTTACAGCACAGAGTTTATTTATTGAACTCACTGAGGCCAGCTTTTGCGAGAAAGTTGGTAAGATGAGGTGGAACCGCGGAAACGCCCTCGTAGCCATTATGGCTCGGGGGTGTTTTTTGTTTAGCGGGGTTCAACAAATGAACTTAGTGAGGTAGTTGCTGTGAGGCAACTACGAAATGAGGTGGCACCACGAATGATTCGTCCTCTAGAATTACCTGCTTGGTAGTTCTAGAGGATTTTTTGTTTAGTGCCGTTCGCGACAGTGGAGAAGGAGGAATTATAATATGTCTTTGCACTACGTTTCAGAAATTTTACCATCACTATTCCAGGGGGCGTCGTTAACCCTCCAGATCTTCTTTTGGACGCTAATTGGTTCGTTACCACTGGGAATCCTAGTTAGTTTGGGGCTGATCTCCAAAATCAAGCCTTTGAAATGGATTCTGGAAATTTACGTTTGGCTGATGCGGGGGACACCACTGCTGCTACAGTTGATCTTTGTTTTCTACGGTTTACCAATCATTGGGATCGTCTTCCAACGTTATGACGCGGCCCTGGTTGCCTTCATCCTTAACTACGCGGCCTACTTTGCAGAAATCTTTCGCGGTGGTTTTCAAGCAATTGACGAGGGTCAGTTTGAAGCTGCCCGGGTGCTGCGGTTAAGTTACTGGCAGACCCTTCGTAAGATTGTAATCCCCCAAGTGGTCAAGATCGTTATCCCATCAATTGGGAACGAAGTCATCAACCTGGTTAAGGATTCTTCATTAGTTTACGTCATCGGGCTTGGCGACTTACTACGGGCCGGAAACGTTGCAACGTCACGGGACGTCACCCTTGTCCCACTATTGCTGGTTGGTCTGATTTACCTGATTTTAGTTGGCATTTGCACGTTGGTATTGCGGAAAGTTGAACAGCGATACGCATACTTCAAGTAGGAGGGGTCGAATATGTTAGAAGTTAAAAATTTACGAAAGAGTTTTGGCAGTCGGGTAATTCTCGACAACGTCAACCTGACAGTTAAGGATGGCGAGATCTTAAGTATTGTTGGTCCCTCTGGGGCGGGGAAAACAACCCTGCTCCGATGCATTACCGGTTTGGAAACGGCGGATAGTGGCCAGTTCCTAATCGATGGGCAGCCATTTGACCCCCAGGGAACGGCGGAATCAGACCGGGTGATTGGCGTTGTCTTCCAAGACTATAACCTGTTTCCTAACTTGTCCGTGATGGAAAATATTACCCTGGCGCCGGTGATGGTCCTGAAGAAGGATAAGGCGACTGCACAAAAGATTGCTAAGAATTTGTTAGATGAGCTGGGCTTGGACGATAAGGGCGACCTTTACCCCTACCAGCTATCCGGGGGACAAAAGCAACGGGTGGCAATTGCCCGGGCCCTGGCGATGAAGCCGAAAATCCTCTGCTATGATGAACCAACCTCCGCTTTGGACCCGACGATGCGGCAAGAAGTTGCGAAGATTATCCTAGGCCTGAAAAAGGACGGGATGACCCAATTGGTTGTTACCCACGATTTTGACTTTGCCAATAAGATTGCCGATGACATTTTGAAAGTAAAGGCCTTGGATGACTCATTCAAGCAGGTGCAAGACCTTGACCAGGAAAAGAATTAGGAAATAGAGAGGAAGAAGCATATGAAGAAGGTTAAAACAATCTGGTTGCTGATGCTTCTCATTGTTCCGCTGTTTCTTCTCGGCGGTTGTGAAAGTGTAACAACACGGGCCAATACGCAGGACACCTGGTCACGAATCCAGCGACGAAAAAGGGTTGTCATTGGGCTAGACGATAGCTTTGTCCCGATGGGTTACCGGCAAAAGAACGGTAAGCTGGTTGGCTATGATATTGACCTTGCTAAGGCGGTATTTAAGCAGTACGGAATTAAGGCAGACTTTCAGACGATTGACTGGTCAATGAAAGAGACCGAGTTGAAGAACGGTACCATCGATCTTTTATGGAACGGCTATTCGATTAATTCCAGCCGAGAAAAGAAGGTTGCATTTAGTCGCCCGTACCTTGCTAACCGCCAGGTCCTGGTTACCAAGCGTGGTAGTCACATCAATGGCCTGAGCGGAATGACCGATAAGGCCCTCGGTGTCCAGAATGGTTCAACCGGGGCGGCGGTTTTGGATGAGAAGCCACGGCTGTTAAAGGATAAGATAAAGGGGAAGAGTGCGGTCCTGTACGATACTTTCCCGGACGCCTTCATTGACCTGAACGCCAACCGAATTCAAGGAATCCTCATGGATGAGGTTTACGCAGACTACTATGTTCAACACCAAAAGAACAAGAACGCCTACAAGGTATACGTCAGCAAGAAGTTGCCGGTAGAATACTTCGGCGTTGGGATGCGGAAGGGTGACAAGACCCTCCGTAATAAGATCAACCGGGGGCTGGGAAACCTGCAAAAGGATGGCCAGTTACGGAAGATTAATGAAAAGTGGTTTGGACGAGACAGTAATTTCTTAGGGCCAGACAATTATCGGCAGTAACGAAATCGGCGCTTGGCACAAGGTGATTCATCTTGTGCGGGGGCCTTTTTTTATTAGTGCTGACTTCGTTTGTAATTTGTGGCCATTTAACGTATCATTATTCAGTATGCAAACGAGCTTTAATAAAGGGGGAACGATACTCGTGCATTATAATCTCGCTCGTGGGGTTAACCTTGACGTTATCCCGACGAAACAGTTTAAGGCAAATCAGATTCTCATTAATTTTACGACGCCCCAGACGCACACTAATGCCACCGCCCGTAACCTCGTGGCCAACGTGCTGGAGACAAGTAGCAAGAAGTACCCGACTCAGACGGCCCTTGCCCGTCGCCTCGCCCAACAGTATGGGACATACATCAGCATGGGGGTTGGCCGGGTTGGCCTACTTCACACGGTTCGCTTGAAGGCCGGCTTTATTAATGACCAGTTGGCCCACACTAACCTGTTCGACCAGGTGATCGCCCTAATCCGTGAAATTTTATTTAACCCCCTGGCATCCGATGGGGCCTTTGACCAAGCAACCTTTGCGCGGCAGGCCCATAACCTGGGTGCCACCATCAACAGCTACTATGATGACAAGCAATTTTGGGCAGCCCGTCGCTTGCTGGACCTTTACTACGCCGATGATTCGGTAATGCAAACACCGAGTTTCGGTAAGGCTAGTGAGATTGCTGGGCTGACGGCGCAAAACCTCTACCCGGTTTACCAGTCAATGATTGAGGATGACCGGGTTGATATCTTGATCATTGGGGACCTTGACGAACAGGAGGTTATCAGGGCCATCCAGCAGCTGCCATTTAACGATCGTCAAATTGACCTCGGTCAGATTATTTATGACCAGCGTCCTTATCGCCAAATCCAGCGTCAGGTTGAGTATCAGCAGCTGAGCCAGGCCAAGCTAAATCTTGGTTACCAGCTACCGATTCATTATGGGCACGCCCTGTATTACGCCGGCCTGGTATTTAACGGCCTTTTCGGGGGCAGCCCGTACTCAAAGTTGTTTACAAATGTTCGTGAAAAGGCAAGTCTTGCTTACTATGCCTCAAGTCGGTTGATGCCTTTCAATGGTTTACTGACGGTACAAACGGGGATTAAGTCTAGCGACGCCCGCCGGGTTGAGGAACTGATCAATGCGCAACTCAAAGAGGTTCAAGAAGATAATTATAGTGACCAACGACTCAACGAAGTTAAAGCGGGGCTCATCAACCAGTACCGTTCCGGTAATGACCTTGCCGGTAACCTCCTGGAGCGCCAACTAGTTCGCAACCTCCTGGGTGTTCAGCAGGCCGATATTCCGGCAGCGTTTAACGCCGTTACCCGGGCAGAAATCCAACGGGTCGCCCGGTCACTGAAGCAACAAGCAGTATATTTATTAAGTGGTGAAAATTAAGTTATATGGAAAAGTATTTTTATCAAGACTTTAATCGGTCAACCTACCACCAGCAGTTAGCAAACGGGTTAAACGTTGTCCTAATGCCGATGCCTGGTTTTAACAAAACCTACGCAATGATGACGACCAACTTCGGCTCAATTGATAACTGTTTTGTCCCTTATAGTGGTCAGGAACCCATCCACGTTCCCGATGGGGTGGCACATTTTCTTGAACATAAGCTTTTTGAAAAGAAGGATTACGACGCCTTTGACCTGTTCGGCAAACTCGGCGCGGACTCGAACGCTTTTACGAGCTTTACCCAGACTAGTTACCTATTCTCCACGACTAGCCACCTCCATGAAAACATTGATATTCTCCTCGACTTTGTTCAGCAGCCCTACTTTACTGCCCAGACGGTCCAAAAAGAGCAGGGGATTATCGGCCAGGAGATTCAGATGTATGATGATGATCCAAACTGGCGACTTTACCTGGGGATGTTGGGCAACCTTTACCCCCATGACCCGATGCACATTGACATTGCCGGGACCGTGGAGTCCATTAGTAAAATTACACCGGAAATCTTGATGGAGAATTACCGGACTTTCTACCAGCCCAGCAACATGACCTTACTACTGGTTGGTAACTTAGATCCGGAGGAGACGATTAAGTGGGTAGTGGCTAACCAGGAGAAAAAGGACTTTGCTCCCCAGGAAAAGCCGGACCGTCGGTTTAAACTCAACGACCCGACCGGTAAGGATGTAATTCCCTTTCGTTCCTTAACGATGAATGTTAACCGGCCTAAGGTGATGGTCGGCATTCGCGGGCTGAAATCCTTTGACGATGGGCGGGCCCGGTTAAAGTATAAGCTGGCGGTTGACCTACTTTTGGATGTCCTGCTGGATGACACGTCCGATAACTATTTGCGCCTCTATGATGAAGGGGTTATTGACGACTCGTTTAGCTATAACCTGGACATGCAAAGGGCGTTTTACTTCGCGTACTTCAGCACGAATACGGACCAGACGGAGAAGTTTGCTGATGAGGTCATGCGAATTCTAGAGGACGCCGACCAGCAGATTGACCAGGCGGCAGCGCGTTTTGAAGGGGTTAAACGCGGTGAATTGGGACGGCTGATTGGCCTGCTCAACTCACCGGAGACAATTGGCAACCGTTATGCCGGCCAGCTATTTGATGGGGCCAACCTGATGGATGAGGTCCGGATGATGCGGACAATCACCCTTGATGATTTGAAGGCGGCTGCTGCCGACTTCATCAATCCGGATGGCATGTCGGTTTACCAAATCGTGCCCCAGCACCAATAATATATTTTTCTTAACTTTTACATTTGGACCATCATGATATAATGTCCAATGAGATAGAAACTGATTTTTAATTGGAGATAAGATAATGAGTGAAAATGACAGCGAACAACAAGTAAAAATTGGTAAAAAGCTGCAGAGTGCTCGTCAGGCTAAGGGCTATACACTAGATGACCTGCAGCAAATTACCAAAATTCAAAAGCGGTACTTAATTGCGATTGAAGACGAAAAATTTGATGAACTGCCAGGCGACTTCTACGTCCGTGCATTCATTAAGCAGTATGCTAATACCGTGGGTTTAAACGGCGAAGAATTGCTTCGTGAATACGACGATGACTTGCCAAAGACCAAGACGGCCGAATATTCTGACCACATTTCGCAAGCCGTCGAAACGCGGGCTAGCCAGCGTAAGACCGTTAGTAACGGTGTCAGCAAGGCGCGCCAGTATCTACCGACCGTCATCATTGCCTGTGTGATTATTGTTGTCCTCGCGGCAATTTGGGTAACCGCAATTGCTCGTAGTCACCGTGATAACTCAACGCGGATTGACAACAGCTCCGTTTCCGTTTCCGGCGAAAGCAAGAAACACTCATCTTCCGTTAAGAAGAAGGCGGCACCAAAGAAGACCAGTACGACGATTAAGCTTAAGGAAACTAGTCGGACCGCAACGAGTGTTGTTTACAACGCCAATAAGCTGAAGAGCAAGACTAACCTGCAGTTCCAGACCAGCGCCAGTTCTGTCGTCCGGGTTTTGGATAATAACAATACCGTTTTGAACCGGACACTGAATACTAACGGGAAGGCAAGCGTTGTCGTTAACCGCGACACGAACTCCTTGGTAATTACCGTTACTAACCCCGCAGCTACCAAGATTAAGATTGGCAATCAGACAATCAACTTTACCAACAATGGTCGTAACCAAAACGTGCGGACAATTACGATCAACTTTGGTAAGCAGTCAACGAGCAGCAGTAGTAGTTCGTCAAGCACGGCTAGCCGGACCAGCAGTACGGTAACAAACAACCGGACGACGAACACGACCAACACGGGTACCTCATCGGTCAACACTGGTAACCGTCAACAGCAGACAACCACGACTACGCCAGCAACGACCCGGTCGACGACCACAACTACTCAGACCCAGCAGCCGGCAGCCACTACGACAACGACCACGCGTTAAAACTATGGAGGAATAAAATTGAATTTACCTAATAAGTTAACTGTTGTCCGTTTAATAATTATCCCGTTTTTCCTGTTGCTGATGGTTCTGCCCCTTTCCTGGGGGAGTGTCACCTTTTGGGGAGCAACAATTCCGTTGGCCCAACTGATTGCGGCAATCCTCTTTATTGCGGCGACCATCACTGATAACCTGGACGGCCGGATTGCCCGGAAGAACCGCCTGGTTACTAACTTCGGGAAGTTTACCGACCCTTTGGCCGACAAACTCCTAGTAATGACTGCTTTTATCGTTTTGACGGGGAACCATGTTGTCCCTGCCTGGGTAACGTCAATTATTATCTGGCGTGAACTTGCGGTTACGGGGCTCCGTCTGCTATTGGTTGAACAGGATGGAATTGTCCTGGCCGCCAAGATGCCGGGAAAAATCAAGACGACCACACAGTTTATTGCAATCATCTTCCTGCTCTTAAACAACGTGATCTTTGCCATTTGGAACATTCCGTTTGGCCAAATCATGCTCTACATCTGCCTGTTCTTTACCATTTACTCAGGCGTTGATTACTTTATTCAGGGCCGGGATGTCTTTTCTGATGGATTTAAATAAACGTATTTTTGGCGGTGACTGGGGAAATAATTTTTCCCCGGTCCCTTTTTAATTGAGCCGTTATACAATTGTTGATGGGAAAACAACCTGTTTGCGTATTTAATATTTAGGAGGTTAAAAAATGAATGCCGAGATTATTTCTGTGGGAACAGAACTGGTGCTGGGACAAGTTGTCAACACAAATGTCCCCCTATTAGCTAAGACACTGGCAAAACTTGATATTGCTGCTCCATACCAGGTGACAATCAAGGATGAGCGCCAGCAAATTGAAGACGCAATTGAGGCGGCCTGGCGTCGGGCCGACTTGATCTTTGTATGTGGGGGCCTAGGACCAACGGCTGACGATGTGACGCTAAAAAGTACTGCAGCTGCCCTTAATACGAGTCTGACGACGGATCAAAAACACTGGCAGTGGATTAAGCAGGTCTTTAAGAGACGGCAGATTAAGTTGCTTAATGAAAATATTCAGCAAGCCCGTTACTTAACCGGTGGCCAGCCGCTGGCAAATCCTGCTGGTCTAGCGTTAGGTAGCTGGTACTCAACTGATGGCCGTGTCGTGGTAGTTTTGCCCGGGCCACCGGCAGAGTTTAAGGCGATGCTGGAAAAGAGCGTTGAACCGCGCCTGGTTGCAACCTTTGGTAGCGGTCAGCGGATTGCTAGCCGGACGATGAATTTTCTTGGTCGGCCGGAATCGACACTGATGGAAGAAATTGGCGAAGCAACAAAGAAGTTTAGCCAGGTTACCGTGACTTCCTATGTCCAGCCGAGTCGGATTCAGGTCCGATTGACAGTTCCTGATTTATCTGCCAGTAAAGCCGAGCGGGTGTTGGGGGCAACGGCGGACGCTATCCTGAAAGTTGATCGCCAATACTTCTTCGGCTTTGGTGATAATTGTTCGTTGGTCAACCAAGTTGTCAGTCTCCTCAAAAAACAGGGGAAAACGATTACGGGGGCGGAGAGTCTGACTGGGGGGATGTTCCAAAGCACAATCTGCTCTGTTCCCGGGGCATCGAATGTCTTTAACGGGGGCTTCGTTACCTATGCAGCTGGTGCTAAGGAGAAGCTGCTTGGCATCGCACCAGAAGTCATTGATCAACACGGGGTCGTTAGCGCTGAAACGGCCCGGGCGATGGCCGAAAAAAGCCGGGAGAAACTTGATGCCGACTTTGGCCTGGCCTTTACGGGAGTTGCCGGTCCCGATGCGCTTGAAGGCCAAGTGGCGGGGACAGTTTGGCTCGGCCTGGCCATTCGGGGACAACAAACGCAGACCAAGCTTTTGCACCTGGCAGAATACAGTGGCCGGCAGGAGATTCGGAACCTCAGCGTCCAGTACGGACTACAGATGATTTACCAACAGTTACGAGAATAATCGAACCGCTGTTCGCATTTTTCTTGTTTTTTAGCCCAAAAACTGGTATTGTTAATTGACGGATAAGACCTTGTAAAGGAGGAATTTAATTTGGCAGACCAGCGTAAGGCAGCATTGGATGTTGCACTGAAAAAAATTGAAAAGAACTTTGGAAAAGGTTCAATCATGCGCATGGGTGATGCCGCCGATATGAAGATTGCCACAATCTCTAGTGGCTCTTTAGCCATTGATAAGGCCCTTGGTGTTGGTGGTTACCCCCGTGGTCGAATTGTTGAAATCTACGGTCCCGAAAGTTCGGGGAAGACAACGGTTGCTCTGCACGCGGTGGCGGAAGTCCAGCGGCAGGGGGGCACGGCAGCTTACATTGATGCCGAGAATGCCCTTGACCCACAATACGCCGAAGCATTGGGTGTTGATGTAGATAACCTATTATTGTCACAACCAGATACCGGTGAAGAGGGGTTAGCAATTGCGGATGCTCTGATTGCCAGTGGGGCGGTTGACTTGGTCGTTATTGACTCGGTTGCGGCCCTTGTTCCCCAGGCTGAAATTGACGGTGATATGGGAGATGCCCATGTCGGCTTGCAGGCACGGTTAATGTCACAAGCCCTGCGGAAACTGTCGGGTGAGATTAACAAGACGAAGACAATTGCAATCTTCATCAACCAAATCCGTGAAAAGGTCGGCGTAATGTTTGGTAATCCGGAAACGACAACTGGTGGACGGGCCCTGAAGTTCTACTCCACCATCCGGATGGAGATTCGGCGTGCCGAACAGATTAAGAACGGGACAGACGTTATTGGTAACAAAGCCCGAGTAAAGATCGTTAAGAACAAGGTTGCGCCCCCGTTCAAGCGGTGCGAAGTTGATATTATGTACGGTGAAGGGATTTCCAAGACCGGGGAACTCCTCGACATGGCCGTAGAAAAGGACCTTGTCAACAAGAGTGGTGCATGGTACTCATACGGCAACGAGCGGATTGGTCAGGGACGTGAAAACGCCAAAAAGTGGCTAGCAGACCACCCAGAAAGTATGAATAAACTTATGAATAAGGTCCGGGTTGCTTACGGGATGAAGCCACTGGATGATCAGAATACTGATGGTGAGGATACTAAGGGCTCTAACCAGCAGGAAACAATTGAAAAAGCCAGTAAAAACTAACTAGGACCAGTAAGCAGTTGGCAAACTAGTTAGAACGCGCGAATTTAAGTGGCTGAGAGAAAACGATATTTTTTCGCTAGCCACTTTTGCTTTCTAGAGAATGCAACCTGGTTACGGGGAAATGTATGTCATGTAGTAAGTTGGCTGAATACGAACTACGACTGCTACTTTCGGTGTCAATCAGCGTTTTAAGTTTGGCATCCCGGCTGGCATGAAACTTATTTTTTGACGGCTTATTAATGTTAAGTAGTTGACAATTACTCTTCTGCAAGCTTAAAATTTATTCTGTGTGGTGTAATTTTTGCACGACACGGTGAAATTAATTAACCAACCAACAACAAAATAGTTGAAGCGGGGGTGAAATAGTGCAGTTATTAATTTTCGCCGCGCTTTCTATGGTTGTCGGTCTTATTATTGGCTATATTGTTCGCAAAGCCAGTTACGAAAAGAAACTGGCGGCAGCACACCAGACTGCTGAGGAAATCATTTCAACAGCCAAGACGAAAGCGGAAACGGCGAAAAAGGAATCAATCCTGGAAGCAAAGGACGAGAGTCACCGCTACCGTGAAAGCGTTGAAAATGAACTAAAGCAACGACGGAACGAAATCCAGCGGCAAGAAGACCGCTTGCTCCAGCGTGAGACCAGTCTTGACCACAAGGATACCGCCTTGGAAAAGCGGGAGACCGCACTTGGCAACCGAGAACATAAGGTTGACCAGCTGACGGAAAAACTTCACCGTCAGCAGCAGGCCGCCGACGATTTAGTCGATCAACGGCAGGCGGAATTGGAAAAGGTTGCGCAAATGTCTCATGATGATGCCAAGCAACAACTCTTGGATGAGATGAAGGATAAGCTGAAGACTGAACGTGAAGTCATGATCAGGGACAGTGAACAACAGGCAGAGATGACTGCTGACCGGAACGCTAAGGAACTGATTGTGGAAGCAATTCAGCGGAGTGCCGCGGATGTTGTCTCGGAGGCAACGGTTTCAGTTGTCAACTTGCCAAATGACGACATGAAGGGCCGTATTATCGGTCGGGAAGGCCGGAACATCCGAACCCTGGAAACCTTGACCGGGATTGACCTGATCATTGATGATACTCCGGAAGCAGTGGTCTTAAGTGGTTTTGATCCTGTCCGGCGTGAGATTGCCAAAATTGCATTGGAGAAACTAATTCAGGATGGCCGGATTCATCCAGCGCGGATTGAAGAAGCCGTTGAAAAGGCGCGGAAGCAGATGGATAGTCAGCTCAGGGAGACCGGTGAACAGGCCCTCTTTGACCTTGGAATCCACTCGATGCACCCGGACCTAATTAAGACGGTTGGCCGGATGAAGTACCGGACTAGTTACGGTCAAAACGTCCTGGACCACTCGATAGAAGTTGCCAAACTTGCGGGAATAATGGCAAGCGAGCTTGGGGAGGATGTTGCCCTTGCCAAGCGGGCCGGACTCCTTCATGATATTGGGAAGGCAATTGACCACGAAGTCGATGGTTCCCACGTTGAGTTGGGGGTTGAATTAGCCCGGAAGTACAAGGAAAACAAGGTTGTCGTCAATACAATTGCATCCCACCACGGTGACGTTCCAGCGGGTTCAGTAATTGCGGTCCTTGTTCAAGCCGCCGACGCCATTTCTGGTGCCCGGCCAGGGGCCAGAAGTGAGTCCTTGGAACAATACATCCAGCGGTTGAAGAAGCTGGAAGGCATAGCTAATAGTTATGATGGTGTCGACCATAGTTTTGCAATTCAAGCTGGTCGCGAATTACGGGTAATTGTTAAGCCAAAGAAGATTTCGGACCTTCAGGCAACGACTTTGGCTCATGATATTAAGCAGAAAATTGAACAGCAACTGGAATATCCTGGTCATATCAAGGTGACTGTTATTCGTGAAGTACGGGCAATTGATTATGCTAAATAGGGCTGTACCCGTTATGCAGACTGAAAAAGAGGTTGTGGACTTTCCCCAGCCTCTTTTGAGTTTAAAGCAAAGACAGTTTGTCCCCGGAAGCTTGCACTGGTCAGGGGCAAAAAATATAATTAGACTGTGTGAATATGGACGTATGAGTGAAATTTATTTATTAATGAGGTGAACCTTTGTGGCCAAAAAATTAACACCGATGATGGAGCAGTACCAAAAAGTGAAGGACCAGTACCCGGACGCCTTCCTTTTTTACCGTCTCGGGGACTTTTATGAGCTTTTTAATGATGATGCGGTCAAGGGGGCCCAGCTGTTGGAACTGACGCTGACTACCCGAAACCACAGTGCAAAGAACCCGATTCCCATGTGTGGGGTCCCACACCGGGCGGTTGATAGTTACGTTGATATCTTAATTGATAAGGGGTATAAGGTTGCTATCTGCGAGCAAATGGAGGACCCCAAGAAGGCCAAGGGGATGGTAAAGCGGGCGGTAACTCGACTGGTGACCCCCGGAACCCAGATGGATTTAAACGGCGACCAGGCCCGTAACAATAACTACCTGACGGCAATTAGTGAAAAAAGTGGCCTGTTTAACCTGGCCTACACGGACCTCTCGACCGGGGAGTTAAAGACCACCACCTTTGATAGTGTCAACGGGGTCTTAAATGAGTTGATCAACTTGCAGAGTAAGGAAGTTGTCAGTGCTGGCGACCTGCCGGACGAACTGTTGACAGCCTTCAAGAAGCGGCATATTCTTTTGTCCAAGCAGGAAAAGATCCTCAAGCAAGCGGAGATTAGTTACCTGACCCAGGACCTCGAAGATGATGGGCAAAAGTACGTTGTCAGCCTCCTGGTCTCTTACCTGTTGACGACCCAGAAGCGGTCACTTGCGCACATGCAGCGGGCCATTTATTACCGCGCTAACGCCTTCATGAAGATTGATCACTATTCCAAAACTAACCTGGAATTAATGACGAACATGCGTAGCGGGAAGCGCCAAGGGACCCTGTCCTGGCTGCTTGACGAAACGAAGACTGCCATGGGGAGCCGCCTTTTGAAACAGTGGATTGACCGTCCGTTGATTGACCCCCAGGCAATTGCTGAACGACAGGATAAGGTTGAGGAATTGTTAAACCACTACTTTGAGCGGAGTAATATCCAGCAGGAGCTGATCAAGGTTTACGATCTTGAGCGGCTCGCTGGCCGGGTCGCTTACGGGAGTGTCAATGGTCGCGACTTGATCCAGCTAAAGACCTCCCTGCAGCAGGTTCCCAAGATTAAGTACGTCCTTGAGACTCTTGATTCACCGGTCTTTGAAAACCTAACCACCCGTCTAGACCCCTTGAGTGACATTGCGGGCCTGATTGACCAGGCAATTGTGGAAGAACCCCCAATTGCGGTCACTGACGGTGGGGTGATCAAGGATGGCTACAATGACCAACTTGATAAATACCGGGACGCCATGAACAACGGTAAGCAGTGGATTGCCGACCTGCAGACCCAGGAACGGCAGGTTACCGGGATTAATAACCTGAAGATTGGTTATAACCACGTCTTTGGCTACTATATTGAGGTCTCCAAGGTTAACCTCGACAAGATTCCCCGAGACCGTTACGAACGTAAGCAGACCCTGGTTAATGCTGAACGGTTCTCTACCCCAGAACTAAAGGAAAAGGAGGCCCTCATCCTGGGGGCCCAAGAGAAGTCGGTAGCCCTGGAATACGACCTCTTTGTCAAAATTCGTGAACAGGTGAAGGGACAGATTAAACGGCTCCAAAAACTTGCGAAGGCCCTTTCTGAGTTGGATGTCTTGCAGAGCTTCGCGGTGGTCAGTGAAGACTACCACTTTGTCCGGCCACAAATGAACACTGGCCATAACTTACAGATTAAGGATGGCCGCCACCCGGTCGTTGAAAAGTTTATGGGCCACCAGGAGTACGTCCCCAATGACGTCAAAATGGGTGATAACACGGATATTTTACTCATTACGGGTCCGAACATGTCCGGGAAGAGTACCTACATGCGGCAGTTGGCTTTAACCGCGGTAATGGCCCAGATCGGCTGCTTTGTACCCGCTAGCCGGGCAGAATTGCCAATCTTTGACCAGATTTTCACCCGGATTGGGGCGGCTGATGACCTGATTTCCGGGGAAAGTACCTTCATGGTGGAAATGATGGAGGCCAATAACGCCCTCAGTCACGCGACCGACCGCAGCCTGATCCTCTTTGATGAGATTGGCCGGGGTACCGCCACCTATGATGGGATGGCCCTGGCCCAGGCAATCATTGAGTACCTTCATGAGCACGTCCGCGCAAAAACCCTTTTTTCGACCCACTACCACGAATTGACTAGCCTGGAAAAGACCTTACCCCGGTTAAAGAACGTCCATGTGGGGGCAACCGAGAAAAACGGTGAGTTGGTCTTCCTACACAAGGTTAGTGCAGGCCCGGCCGATAAATCATACGGGATCCACGTTGCCAAACTCGCGGGTATGCCGACAACCCTGCTGAACCGGGCCGATGAGATTTTGAAGGGACTGGAACACCAGGATGTTCAGCTGACGGTTAAAAAGGCCGATCACAAAGACCAGGTCAAGGAAGCTCAATCCCAAGAAAAGCCCGCAGCACCGGCGGTGGAAGCTAATGGTCAGCTGGAGTTGTTTCAACCGCAACCAAGCCGTAAGAGTACTAGCAAGGGCCAAAAGATCCTTCACCAGTTAAAGGAATTGAACCTGATGGGGATGACGCCGATGGAAGTTATGAACCAGCTCTATGAATGGCAGCAAAAGCTAAAGTGAGGTGGACAGAATGGGGCAAATTCACGAATTAAACAATGTCTTAGCGGACCAGATTGCCGCCGGGGAGGTCATTGAACGACCGGCCTCCATTGTTAAGGAGCTAGTCGAAAACTCACTGGATGCCGACAGCAAACGGGTCGATATCATCGTTGAAAATGCCGGCCTTGATAGTATCCGGGTGATCGATGACGGAATTGGAATTGCAGCGGATGACGTGCCGCTGGCCTTTCGGCGGCACGCCACCAGTAAAATCAGCAGCCGTAAGGACCTCTTTCGGGTACAGACGATGGGCTTTCGTGGTGAGGCGTTACCCAGTATTGCCTCAGTAGCAGACGTTGAACTTACCACCGCCCAGGAAGAAAAAGCCGCAGGGACGATGATCCACCTCCGTGGTGGGGAAACCCTCGCCAATAAACCGGCCCCTGCTCGGCGGGGGACAGACGTTCGGGTTACCGACCTCTTTTACAACACACCGGCCCGTCTGAAGTACCTGAAGTCACCCCACACCGAGCTGGCCCGGATTACAGACATCATCAACCGGCTGGCACTGGCAAACCCTAGCGTGGCCTTCAGCTTTACCCATAACGGGAAGGAAATCTTCCGTTCTGCCGGTAACGGTAACCTTCAGCAGGTGGTTGCCGCAATCTATGGTATCCAGGCCGGGAGGAAAATGCTGCCAATCAGCGGGGAAGATGATGACTTTAAAGTGACGGGCTACGTCTCCTTACCAGAGCTGACCCGGGCTTCGCGCCAGTACATCACCATTACGATCAATCACCGTTATATCCGGAACTTTGAACTTACCAAGGCAATTATCCAGGGTTACGAATCGAAGTTAATGGTGGGGCGCTACCCAATTGCGGTGGTCAACATTGACCTGGACCCAGTTTTGGTCGATGTTAATGTCCACCCTGCTAAACGAGAGGTACGTCTTAGTAAGGAGCCCCAGCTCACCAAGCTGATTTCACAGACAATCCGTAATCGGATTGCAACCGAGAACCTGATTCCGGATGTTGATGCGCAAGCTTTTACACCGCCGTCCGCAGACGTGGTTAGTGATTTGCAGCGGCGCCTAAAAGAGGCCGCCCATCCCTATAACGTTGCCCAACCGCAGCCGGCAAGCGCGGCTACTGCTTCGCAACCGGCTCCCGGTGAAGATGCCCCCAGCAAAGAAGATCGTAAGGCTGCGGTGGCCCACGCTGAAAATACCGATGGCGAAGTTAGCGCTCCGGTGATCATCCATAAGGCTAGCGAGTTAAGTTCCGGCCCAATGAGGGAGTTTGATGCGCGTTACCAAAACGAAGGCACGGTTGCTCCGTTTGGAGAAAAGGACCCGCAGACCCAACCGACCACGCCCACCAAGACCGAAAATATGGAACTGGATGTGCATGACAAGAGTGACCAGGCACAGGGACGCTTCCCCGACCTCCAGTATATTGGTCAGCTCCAGGGGACCTTTCTATTAGCCCAGGCTAGTGACGGCCTCTACATTGTGGACCAGCACGCGGCCCAGGAACGGATTAACTACGAGCGGTACCGAAAAGAAATTGGTCAGGTGAGTCCGGACCAGCAGACGTTCCTGGTTCCCCTGGTCTTGAACTACTCAACAGTCGATGCGATGAACATCAACAACCACATCGACCTCTTGGCCAGCGTCGGCCTCCACCTGGAATCCTTTGGTCAGAACAGTTTCCTTCTCCGTTCCCACCCAACCTGGTTTAAGGAGGGGCAAGAAGAGGATACGGTCAAGGAAATGATTGACTGGCTGCTCAAGGATGGCAAGTTAACAGTTCGTCAATTTCGTATGAAGACAGCAATCATGATGAGCTGTAAGCGAGCCATTAAGGCTAACCACCACTTGGATGACCGGGAAGCGCGGGCCCTATTAAGACGCTTACCCCAGTGCGAGAATCCTTTCAACTGTCCCCACGGTCGGCCAGTGACGGTCCACTTTAATGACCGGGACTTGGAGAAGATGTTTAAACGGATTCAGGAATCACACGTTCCGTATGCGGATGATTTTGATGATCACGACTTTTAACTAAAGGAGAATAGTTTCAGTGTATGAATATTTAACCGGGGTGATTAGTATCGTCGCCCCCCAGTACATCGTCATTGACGTTAACGGGGTAGGGTACAAGCTGCTTGTTGCCAACCCTTATCGATTTAAAGAAGACCCTCAAAAGCAGGTGCGGGTTTTTGTTTATCAGGCTGTCCGCGACGATGATATCTCCCTCTTTGGCTTTAATGACCAGGACGAAAAGCAACTGTTTATGCAGCTAATTAACGTTTCTGGAATTGGCCCCAAGAGTGCCCTCGCGATTCTGGCCAATCCGGACCACCAGGGGCTGATTGACGCTATTGCTAATAACAACGTCGGCTACTTGACCAAGTTCCCGGGAATCGGGAAGAAGACGGCCTCCCAGATTGTCCTCGACCTGAAGGACAAGATCACGGCGGTGACGACTACCGGGCCGCTCTTTGCAAGTGCCGATGAGGAAACGGCCGGAGAAAATCCTGCCCTTACCGATGCCTTAGCTGCCTTAAAGGCACTGGGCTACAAGGAACGGGATGTAAAGAAAGTTAAAAAACACCTGCAAGGTAAGCAGAAAACGACGGATGAGTACTTACGGAGTGCCTTACGATTACTCAACTAAGGAGGTTTTGCTGTGAGCGAAGATAATGAAAATAAAGTTTTATCCGACCATGCTCAAGACGAGGCCGAGGAGCAGATGGAATTGACCCTCCGTCCCCAAACCCTGGATGACTATATTGGCCAAGAGAAGGTGAAGGGAAAGCTCCGGGTATACATTGAAGCCGCCCGGGAGCGGGAAGAGGCACTTGACCATGTCTTGCTATACGGTCCTCCCGGCTTAGGGAAAACGACGCTGGCGATGGTAATTGCCCATGAGATGCACGTCAACATCAAGACCACCAGTGGCCCGGCGATTGAAAAGCCGGGGGACCTGGTCGCCCTGCTTAACGAATTACAACCGGGGGATGTCCTCTTTATTGACGAAATTCATCGCCTTCCCAAGGTAGTAGAGGAAATGCTCTATTCGGCAATGGAGGACTACTACATTGACATTGTGGTTGGCGAAGGACCAACCGCCCATCCAGTGCACTTTCCTCTGCCACCGTTTACCCTGATTGGGGCGACCACCAGGGCGGGGATGTTGTCCGCGCCGCTGCGTGACCGTTTTGGAATTGTTGAACACATGAATTATTACAACCAGGACGAGCTGAAACAGATTATTTTCCGGTCTGCCAAGATCTTTAATAGCAAGATTGAAGAGGCCGGCGCCCACGAGTTGGCCCTGCGGTCACGGGGGACGCCCCGGATTGCTAACCGCCTTTTAAAACGGGTTCGTGACTTCGCCCAAGTAGCCAAAAAGCCCAGTATTGATTCGGCAACGGTTAAACAGGCCCTTGACTTACTGCAGGTTGATAGCCATGGCTTGGACGAGGTTGACCGCAAAATGCTGTTGACAATGATTAACTACTACCACGGGGGACCGGTCGGCCTGAAGACGATTGCGGCGAACATTGGTGAAGAGACGAGCACCATCGAGGAGATGTATGAACCATACCTCCTGCAAATTGGCTTTATCAGTCGCACACCACGGGGGCGGATGGTCACGCCGGCGGCTTACGCGCACTTGGGAATCAATTACCCTGATTCAAAGGGGGAATGATGATGGAAAAGGTCAATTTTACGATTAAGCACCAGGCCAAAATGAGCCGTACAGGGCAGCTGCAGGTTAAAGGACAGGTCCTGCAGACACCGCTGGTGGTTCATGCGGGGCTGACGGTGCAAAGCCTCCCGGCCAAAGAGATTGCCAAACTCGGTGGTCAGGCAATTAAGCAGGAGGTCTTTGACTACTGGTTAAGTGAGACGAAGGCCGCTGAGTTTGGTGACCTTCACCAGCGTTTACACTGGTCGGGATTAATCGTCGGTGATCCGGGCACCAGCCGGGCCTACCAGTGGGCCAAACCACGGGGCCGGAAGAAGGATGGGGTGCGTTTTCACGACCCCCAAACCGGACAGTTAAAGTTCTATACTCCTGAAGAGGCAATGGAATGGCAAGAAAAGGTGGGGTGCGACTTTGTGACAAGCTTTGACCGCTGGAGTGACTACTACGCACCGGTGGACGATTTAAAAGCGGCAGCAACGCAGACGGCCTCCTGGCTGGGGACACCATCAGATGGCCTTCTGGCGTCGGTTGTCGGCGGTGGGTTAAAGCGTGTCCGGATGATCAGTGCCCAGGCAGCTAGTTGCCAGTCGTTTGCTGGATACGCCGTGAAAGGAATTGGCAATAACGTGAAACTACGCGAACAGGCACGCCTGATGCGGGAAGTGTTGACCATGCTGCCGGAGAAGGGCCTTCATTACTTGACCGGGAGCAACTCGTTGGAGGGGACCCTGCTCGCGATGCTGGCGGGTTACGACCTGGTTGATAGTGACTGTGCCGTAGTGGAAGCCCACCACCACGTTGCCTTTGTGCAGACTAACCGGCTCCATCTTGACAAGCAGCACTTTGTTAGCGACCAGCGACCAATTGATGCCAATTGTCAGTGCCCGGTTTGTCAGGCAGGGTATAGCCGGTCCTACCTTCACCAGCTATGTGAACAGGGGGCCGCTCTTGGCGACGACCTCTTGATCGTCCATAACCTCTATACCTTGAACCAACTTGCGGAAACAGCTCGCCAGGCAATTAACGCCGGCGTGGTTCACAACCTAGCTGCTGAATGGGCGATTGACGAGCTAGAGTAGCTTTTTTACTGAAAGTTTGTTAAAGTTGAATATGAAAATTTTTGAAGGGAATGGAAATAATCGTGAACATTTTAGACTTCTTAACGTTGGGGGCATCTTCTTCTAGTGCTACCTTCTCCAGCTTTATCCTGATCATCCTGATGATTGCTTTAATGTACTTCTTCATGATTCGGCCACAGCAGAAGCAACGGAAGCAACACCAAGAGATGATGAACGACATGCACAAGGGGGATGAAGTTGTTACCATCGGCCGTCTCCACGGTAAGATTGACAGCATCAACAAGGAAGACCGTACAGTCACCTTAGATTGTGAAGGAATTTACTTGACCTTCGACATGGTTGCAATTGCCCGGGTAGTAAAGAGCTCAACTGCTGCGCCCGCTGAAAAGAAGACGGCAAGTGAAGATTCTGCTGCAGAAAGGCCTGCAGAAAAACCTGCTGAGGAAGAAAAAGCCGACAGCAAGCCGGCTGACGACAGCGATGCTGGTGAGCAAGCAAAATAATAATTGACTAATTTGTGAAAACGTGCGAAACTCTTAACTGTTGATTAGTTAAGGGTTTTTCTTTTGAAAGCCCTTTAGTTTCTTTACACTTGTCAAGGCCAGCATTTCTTTGACAAGACTGTTAAATCACAGGAGGGAATTTTAGATGCAAATTGGATTGATTGGTTTGGGTAAGATGGGTATTCACCTTGCTCAAAATATGTTGCGTAATGACAACGATGTCGTTGCTTTTGACCTCAACAAGGATGCAGTTAAGGAAGCCGGTTCTTACGGGGCCCAAACTGCCTTCACCCTTGATGAAATGGTTGAAAAGTTAGCTACTCCACGGACAATCTGGGTAATGGTTCCAGCTGGTAAGCCAACTGATGCAACGATGGAACAACTTGCCGCTAAGCTTTCTGCTGACGACGTTGTTATCGACGGTGGGAACACTTTCTGGAAGGACTCCTTAAAGCACAACCGGATGCTGACGGAAAAGGGAATCCACTACTTTGACTGTGGTTCTTCAGGTGGCTGGTGTGGTGCCCTTGAAGGTGGTAACTTCATGATTGGTGGCGATGACAAGGATGTCTTCGAACGGATTCGCCCACTCTTTGAAGGTATTTCTCAAAAGGACGGTTATCTTTACACTGGTAAGGCCGGTTCTGGTCACTACCTGAAGATGGTCCACAACGGTGTTGAATACGGGATGATGGAAGCCATTGGTGAAGGTTTCGAAGTTCTGGAAGCTTCTGACTTCAACTACGACAACGCTGCCGTTGCTAAGCTTTGGAACCACGGTTCCGTAATTCGTTCATGGCTGATGGAACTGGCCGAAGACGCCTTTGAAAAGGATCCCCACCTGGACAAGATCCAAGGTCGGATGCACAGTTCAGGTGAGGCACACTGGACAATTGCCGACGCCATGGACCACAGCGTTCCAACACCAGTTATCTACGAAGCCCTCTGTGCTCGTTTCAAGTCAATGCAAGAAGACACCTTTGATGGTAAGGTCGTTGCCGCACTGCGGAACGGCTTCGGTGGTCACGCTGTTGACAAGAAGTAATAATTCAATATTGTTAAGCACTAGTGCTTAACGTAAATAACCCGCTTTGTTTGGTTGATCCGAATGAAGCGGGTTTTGCTTTGCATCATCAAACTTTGGTTAAAAGCCTTTTTTTGGTATACTTAATTATTAGACATTTCAAAATTAAGGAGCAGAAATAATCATGGCTGATCAACTTGGCGAAATCTTTAAGCAGATCAAGAAGTACAACAAAATCATTATTCACCGTCACCAGCGCCCCGACCCGGACGCAATTGGCTCCCAGGTAGGCTTGGGAGAAATCCTCAAAGCATCGTTTCCCTACAAGCAAATTTACCTGGTTGGTAAACACATTCCAGGATTTGACTGGATTGGGACGATGGACGATATCAGTAGTGCCACCTTTGATGACGCCTTGGTGATTGTCACGGATACCGCTAACGCTCCGCGAATCGATGACCGCCGCTTTAACAATGGGGACAAGTTGATCAAGATTGACCACCACCCAAATGATGAACCATTCGGTGACTTAATGTGGGTCCAGCCGTCAGCATCCAGTTGCTCAGAGATGATTTACGACTTTTACCAGCACTTTGCTGACGAATTGACCCTACCGAAGAAGGCGGCTCACGCCTTGTACGCGGGGATCATCGGTGATACCGGCCGCTTTTTATACCCGGCAACGACCCCGCGGACAATGTTAGTTGCTGGTGCCCTGATGGCTGCAGGAGCTGATGCAGCGGCGATCAGCCGGCGCGAAGACGAGATTAGTCTGCCAGTTGCCCGTTTATCGGCATACGTTTACGAGCACTTAACAATCCTCGACCACGGGGCGGCTTACGTTGTCTTGACGGATGAAATCTTGAAGAAGTTTGGTTTGACCGAGGCGGGAACGTCGGCAGTGGTTTCGTTACCAGGCCGGATTAAAAACGTTAGTGCCTGGGCAATCTTTGTTCAACAAGAGGACGGTCACTACCGGATCCGCCTGCGGTCAAAGGGACCATTCATCAACGAGCTGGCAAAGCATCATGATGGTGGTGGTCACCCACTTGCTAGTGGGGCCAAGGCCAAGGATGAGACAGAGATTAAGCAGGTAATTGCGGAACTGGCCCAATTGGCCCAAACCCAAAAGTAAGGAGAGGATCACAATGTCAAACGAAACATTTAACGACTTTAATTTAAAACCCTACCTGGTTAAGGCCGTCACGGCCATTAACTTCCGTACCCCAACACCTGTTCAGGAACGGGTAATCCCGGAAGTTATGAAGGGGCAGAGTGTCGTTGGTCAATCGGCGACCGGGAGCGGGAAAACCCACGCTTTTCTCTTGCCAATCTTTTCCCGGATTCAAGAAGATGACCAAAGTGTCCAGGCGGTGATCACCACCCCTAGTCGTGAGCTGGCTTACCAGATTTACAATGCCGCTAAGCAGCTGAATAAGTTTGCTGACCAGCCGTTGACAATTCACAACTATGTCGGCGGTACGGACAAACAACACCAGATTGACCAACTGGAACGTAAGCAGCCCCAAATTGTAATTGGGACCCCCGGTCGGGTGCTGGACCTGATTAAGTCCCAATTTCTCGACATTCACACGGCAACGATGTTTGTAGTTGATGAGGCTGATATGACCCTTGATATGGGGTTCTTGGAGCAGGTTGACCAGATTGCCAGCCACTTTCCGGAAGACCTCCAGATGATGGTCTTCTCGGCAACGATTCCCCAAAAACTACGGCCATTTTTGAAGAAGTACATGAAGAATCCAGTGATGGAAGAAATTCCGACCGCGACGGTCATCAATCCCGATGTTGAGAACTGGTTAATGTCTACCAAGGGGAAGGATAAGAACCAGCTGATCTACCGTCTCTTGACCCTTGGTGAACCCTACCTGGCACTGGTGTTTGCTAATACCAAGGAACGGGCGGGAGAACTGACCCGGTACCTGAGTGAACAGGGCTTAAAGGTGGCAATGATCCATGGGGGCCTTGAACCCCGGCGGCGGAAGCGGACAATGCGCCAGATTCGTAAACTCGACTTCCAGTATGTCGTGGCAACCGACCTGGCGGCTCGTGGAATCGACATTGACGGGGTCTCCTTGGTGATCAATGACGACTTACCGACTGACCTCGAGTACTTTGTCCACCGGGTTGGTCGGACGGGCCGCAACGGGATGAAGGGAACCGCAATTACCCTTTACGAGCCCGCCGAAGACGACCTGATTGCTAAGCTGGAAGACCGGGGAATCACCTTTGTCCCTAAGGAGTTAAAGGGTGGCCGCATTGTCACGACCCACGACCGGAACCGGCGCAAAAAGTTTAAGCACCGGAAAGAAGAACTTGATCCGTCCATGAAGGGCTATGTCAAAAAGACCAAGCGGAAGGTTAAGCCGGGCTACAAGAAACGGATCAAGCGGGCAATCAAGGAGGATGAACAGCAAAAGCGGAAGCTCGAGATGCGTCACAAGATGCGGAAGGCTAAACGGCAGCGTCAACGTCAACACCGCCGGGAGCGAAACGCCCGTTGATTTTTTCTGACGGGTCCGCTATAATATGGTTCGTTTGGGATATGCCATTATAAATACTACTTTCAGAAACGGCTGGGGTGCTGTGACAGTCGAGGGTATTGTGGTGGTGCTCCCCATTCTTACTAATCTGAATACAACCCGGTTTAACTGGGATTAAAGAGGTAAACGAAATCCATCGTTGCAAGCAGAGTGGTACCGCGTCAGTTGGGCGTCTCTGTTAGCAAGGGTGGATTTTGTTTTTAGAAAGGAAGAGGACAGTGAAAGAGCTAAAGAAGCTTAACAGTGCGCAAGTACGGCGCATGTACCTGGAATTCTTTAAGGAACACGGTCACAAGATTATGCCAAGTCAATCCTTGGTGCCAGTCAATGACCCGACCTTGCTATGGATCAACTCCGGGGTCGCCACAATGAAGAAGTACTTTGATGGGAAGGTTGTTCCGGAAAATCCGCGGATGACGTCTTCGCAAAAGAGTATTCGGACTAACGATATTGAAAACGTGGGTAAGACGGCGCGGCACCACACCATGTTTGAAATGCTGGGGAATTTCTCAGTCGGGGATTACTTCAAGAATGAAGTTATTCCCTGGGCCTGGGAACTGCTGACCAGTGACAAGTGGTTTGGCTTTGACCCCGAACGTCTTTACATTACTTACTACCCAAAGGATCACGATGCTTACAATAAGTGGCGTGAAGTTGGGGTTGCTAAGGACCACCTGATTCCGGACGAAGATAACTTCTGGGACATCGGTCAGGGCCCTTCTGGTCCAGATACGGAAATTTTCTACGACCGTGGCCAGGAATTTAATAACCTGGCAGATGACGATCCCGAAAACTATCCTGGTGGTGAAAACGAACGCTACCTGGAAATCTGGAACATCGTTTTCAGTCAGTTCAACCACACACCAGAAAACACTTACGAACCACTGCCGCACAAGAACATTGATACCGGGATGGGGCTGGAACGGGTCGTTTCAATCTTTGAAAACGCCCCAACTAACTTTGAGACCGACCTGTTCATGCCGCTGATCAAGCAGACGGAAGACTTCTCCGCTGGTAAGAAGTACGGGGCCAACAAGGCTGACGATATCCAGTTCAAGATCATTGCGGACCACATTCGGACAATCACCTTTGCAATTGGTGATGGTGCCCTGCCATCCAACATGGGACGGGGTTACGTCATCCGACGGTTGTTACGGCGGGCAGTTGTTGCCGGCAAGAAGCTGGGCATCGATAAGCCATTCTTGGCTAAGATGGTCCCAACCGTTGGTAAGATCATGCAGGACTACTACCCAGAAGTCTTGAAGAACGCCGACTACATTTCCTCCGTCATCAAGTCCGAGGAAGACCGCTTCAGTGCGACCCTGAATGGTGGACTTAACCTGTTGAATAACGTTATTGAACAGGCCAAGAAGGATGGGACGAACGAAATCGATGGGCGGACCGCCTTCAAGCTCTACGACACATATGGCTTCCCAATTGAGTTGACGAAGGAATACGCTACCGACGAAGGACTCACCGTTGACCAAAAGGGCTTCGAAGCCGCAATGACTGAACAGCAAAACCGGGCCCGGAATGCTCGGGACATGGATAACGGGATGGGTGTTCAGACCGACCTGTGGACTGAATTTAAGGACCCTAGCGAATACGTTGGTTACACTGACTTGACGGTTAATGACGCCAAGGTAATCGGCTTGGCCCATGACGGCAAGCAGGCCGACATCGCCCAGCCAGGAGACGATGATGTCGAGGTTATCTTCGACAAGACCCCATTCTACGCCGAAATGGGGGGCCAGGTTGCTGATACTGGTGACATTATTGATAACTATGGCAACACGGTTGGTCGGGTTGTCGATGTTCAGCACGCACCAAACCAACAAAACCTGCACCGGGTTGAACTAAAGTCCCCACTGAAGAAGGGGGCCCGCTACAAGCTGGTTGTGGACCGTCTTCGTCACTTAAAGATTGAAAAGAACCACACGGCAACCCACCTGCTGGACCAAGCACTGCGGAATGTCCTCGGTGGTCACACCCAACAGGCCGGGTCCTTAGTTGAAGAACACTACCTCCGTTTTGACTTCAACCACTTTGGCCAGGTTACGGCCAAGGACTTAGCGGCGGTTGAAAAGATGGTTAACGAACAGATCTTTAAGGAGATTCCGGTTAAGACCATTGAAACTGATATTGACTCTGCTAAGGAAATGGGTGCCATCGCCCTCTTCTCCGACAAGTACGGTGATAAGGTCCGGGTTGTTAAGATTGGTGATTACAACACCGAATTCTGTGGTGGTGACCACGTCAAGAATACTAACGAACTGGGTCTCTTTAAGATTATTTCTGAAGGAGGCGTTGGTGCTGGCATTCGGCGGATTGAAGCGGTCACCTCGAGTGATGCCTATGACTTCCTGCAGAAGCGGAACGCAATGCTGGAAGAAGTTGCTAGTGATCTGAAGGTGGCCCAAATTAAGGAAGTTCCTCACCAAGTTGCTAGCCTCCAGGACGAGTTAAAGCAGGCAAATAAGCAGGTCGAGGCACTGCAAGCCAAGATCGCTGCCCAACAAGCCAACAGCGTCTTTGATAACGTTGAGGAAACGAAGGGTGGTAAACTGATTGCTGCTGAAGTCAAGGTTGCTGGAATGGGTCAGCTGCGGCAACTGGCTGATTCCTGGCGGGCAAAGAAACTTTCCGACGTCCTTGTCTTAGGGACTGCGAACGACGGTAAGGCTAACCTGCTGGTTGCGGTTAGTGATGATAAAGTTAAGGATGGCTTAAAAGCCGGTGACCTGATCAAAGCCATCGCCAAAGCAATTAACGGTGGCGGCGGTGGTCGGCCAAACCTCGCCCAAGCCGGTGGTAAGAAGCCAGAAGGAATCCAAGACGCCCTCAAGCTAGCTAAGGAATATTTGAATAAGTAAACCATAGTATACGAAAGGGGCTGTGACATAAGTACTTTTACTAAGTTCAAATACGAACAGCGCGGTACGCAAATGGGGGTTGTGACAAAAAGCCTCTGAATCAGAAGCTCCATTCGGAATTTGACAAAAAT